>CAKOMQ010000051.1 GCA_934096715.1 uncultured Bacilli bacterium | reverse complement strand
TAGTCTGAAAACAAAAAACAAATTTATTTTATAGAATTAAGTAAAAAAGGGCAGACTTCCCCTTACCCCAAAGAAAGTCAAAAGTTAAACAGGTAATTTGTTGGCGTTCTGATTAATTAAATCAATTAATTCTTCTGATGTAAGTCCTAAAGATAATAATTGTTTAAATGATTGATTGAAATTATTTTTAGTGAATTTAATTCTACCTTGAATTGGTGTTTCAACTGATGCTAAATCCGTAGGATTCCAAACTTCGCCAGTTATAAACATATGATAGATAGCAACTAAAATTTTTCTAGCAATTGCAATGTAGGCACGTTTCTTGCCACGGCGTTTAGAAATTTTCTCGAATTTTTTTGCATAGTAAGTGTTAGTTTTATCTTTAACAGCACAATGTGCGACCTCAACTAAATAAGGTTTAAGATAAACGCCAGCACGAGAAATCTTTACAGATTTTTTCTTACCAGCAGATTCATTACAGCCGGGAGCAAGGCCAGCCCAAGAAGTAAGACGATAATGTGATTTAAATTGAGACATGTCATTACTAATTTCGGATAAAATACCAATTGCAGAATTTCTATCAATACCAGGAATAGTACAAAGTGAATCAATATAGTATTCGTATGGTTTAACTAAAAAATCAATTATATCATTTAATTTAATTATTTGATTATTAATATAATCAATATGATCTTTGATAATATTAATTCTTAGTTTTTGCTCGTTCGTAAGTTGAACTCCATTAACAGAATATAAGATATCTTCATGAGAAGATTTGCAATTTTTATGCAAGCAACTTATAATATCATTATCTGAGAAATTGGCATTGTTTAAAATGACATTGATAATAGATTGTGATGATTTACCAAAAATGTCAGAAAAAACCATATCTAGTTTGCAATTACCAACAGTAAGGGCATTAGTAAATCTGTTTTTCTCGGATGTTTGGGTATTAGTAAGTTTATAACGATATCTTGTAAACTCTCTTAAGATTCTAAAATCTTTAGAAGGAATATAAGAAGAACGAACTAATCCCATTTTAAACAAGTCTGCAATCCATTTTGCATCCTTGTTATCGTCTTTCTCACCTTTAATAGCTTTAACCCATTTAGGATTAGCAACGACGACATTAGAAATATGATTTTCTAATGCATTGTATACAGGAACATAATACTTGCCGGTAGATTCCATGCATACATTTTGACAGTCATTATCAATAAGCCAATTTCTAAATTCAATTAAAGAATTATTATAGGTAGAAAAACGTTTTCTTGAATATTTAGGCGTGATGGAAGTTGAGTCACAAATGACAGCAACTATAAAAGATTTGTGCACATCAACGCCACATGCTTTTGGATAAATAATTTCCATAAATAAAACTTCCTTTCAAAATATTTTTGAGAGAGTGTGTTGACTATGTGATTAACACTAAGAATTAACTAAAGTCAATGATTAGTCTACAGCCTTGAAGGACTACTTATGTGTGCTTGAAACAACCACATTTGCACTGGTTATTATGCTGATTTAATCCAAAGAGATACAGGAAGTCTGCAACCCGTTCCCCCGTGCTTTGTAGTACACACTCCTTCAGGAATGTATTATAAATATAAAATAAACTTTGTTCAAGTTTTCATCACTATGTGTGACTTGAACGAAGTGAAAGAAATGGAAGGTTATTATG
>CAKOMQ010000050.1 GCA_934096715.1 uncultured Bacilli bacterium | reverse complement strand
ACTTTTGTGTCTTTGTTATTATTCCATGATTCACCATAATTAGCTTTTATACAATATAAATTTCTTTGTTCTCTACTTGCGCTTGTTGCATTTGCTGAATCATATGTTGTTATATTCCATATGTATGCATTTGTTGCGGGATGTCCTGCATCTGTAGTTGGATTTCCTATTGCATATCCTATCCCCTTTGTATCAAGTTTAGTTAAATTAACATATATTGTTTCTCCTGTATTAGCATAACTTATTATATAGCTTAATAAAAATGCTATTATTGCTATAACTATTACAACTAAACAAACCTTTTTATTTTTCATTTAATTCATCCTTTCTCTTTTCCGAGTTTTATACATTATTTATTATACTTCTTTTTATGAATAAAATCAATATTTTTACATATATTTTATTGATTTTCTTTTGGAGGTTTTAGTGTGAAATTTTATAAATTTTTAATATCTTTAATTATTATTTTGACTTTATCAATTCATCCAGCATTAGCAGATGATGAAGAAGATGAATTATCTCATGATTTTTCATCTATAACTGTTTCTTCTAATAATACTTCTGTCCCTCCTATAAACTCTAAGTCTGCAATAATTTATGATCGTTCATCAGGTTCAATTTTATACGGAAAATCTGAAAATGAAAAGCGAAAAATGGCTTCAACTACAAAAATAATGACAGCTATTATTGTTATAGAAAATTCAAATCTAGATGATATCGTAACAATTTCTCAAAAAGCTGCGGGAACAGGTGGCTCACGTCTTGGTCTTCATGTAAATGATAAAATTTCTATAAGAGATTTACTTTATGGATTATTACTATGTTCTGGTAATGATTCTGCCGTTGCTCTTGCTGAAACTATTGGTGGTAGTGTTGAAGAATTTGCTAATTTAATGAATCAAAAAGCTATCAGTCTTGGCCTTAATTCCACCCATTTTGTTACACCTCATGGACTTGATAATGACGATCATTATACAACAGCTTATGAATTAGCATTAATTACTGATTATGCTTTAAAAAATGACATTTTTTGCAATTTAGTTGGTAGTAAAACTCATACCATTTTAATTAATAACCAACCCAAAACTTTATCTAACACGAATGAACTCCTTGGTAATTTAAATGGTGTTTATGGTGTAAAAACAGGATTTACAAATGGTGCCAATAGATGTTTAGTTACATCTGTAAAACGTGACAATATGGATTTAATCTGCATAGTTCTTGGAGCTGATACAAAAAAAGATAGAACTAAAGATAGTGTAGCCTTAATTGAATATGCTTTTAAAAATTTTAAATTAGTTAATATTCAAGAAAAAATAATAGCTGAATTTTCTAATTGGAAACTCTGTAACTCTTCTAGTATAAATGTTAAAAAAGGTATATCAAAAAAGATAGATGTTGTTCTAGAAAACTTGCCTTATAATTTTTTACCTGTAAATAGTAATCATCCTAATGATGTTAGCATATATATATACTGTAATCCAAATCTTGAAGCTCCACTGCCAACTAAATCTAGTATAGGTTATTTGACTGTTAATATAGATGGCAAAACTGTTTTAACACTAAACATCTATAATTCTAATGAAATTTCTAAAAAAGTTCCTATCAATTTTTATAAGGATTTATTATCAGAATATCCTTCTTATCTAGAGAGCTTATTTTATTAATACCTTCAATACCAAGATATAAAAAGGATTAATTCCAAATATATTTTGTAACAATTAGTAGCAAATTAATTATGAATTTAGTATCAAGCTCTTGACAAACAATAAATATTTTGGTATTATAATTAAGCTTACAGTTGCAGGTATAGTTTAGTGGTAAAACATAACCTTGCCAAGGTTAAGTTACGGGTCCGATTCCCGTTACCTGCTCCATTTTTACGTAAGTTATCTTATGGCGATATAGCCAAGTGGTAAGGCACGAGTCTGCAAAACTCTGATCCCCGGTTCGAATCCGGGTGTCGCCTCCA
>CAKOMQ010000049.1 GCA_934096715.1 uncultured Bacilli bacterium | reverse complement strand
AATAAACTCTAAGAGGTGCATAAAATGACTAGAATTCCAACTCAAAAAAGATCAATTGAAAAAAGAAATAAAATAATTGAAAAAGGTTTTGAACTCATGTGTGAAAAAGGGTACTATAATACATCAACCCCAGATATTGCAGAAAATGCAGGAGTTTCAACAGGTATAATTTATCAATATTTTAATGATAAAAAAGATATATTTATAGAGGGTATTAAAGAATATTCAAATAGTATAATGTTCCCTATGATTAATGTATTAGAAAGCCAAAAAATTGAAATAAATAATTTTGATAAACTTTTGAATACTATGATTGATAAATTTATAGAAACACACACTATTTCTAAAAAAGCTCATGAGGAACTTATTGCTATGTCACATTTGGATAGTGATATTTCTGCTATCTTTAAAAATTTTGAATTTGAAACTACTGAAAAAATTGTTACTTTACTTGAAAATAATAATATTCATCTTGAAAATCCTAGAGAAAAAGTGCATATTATTATTAATATGATTGATAACTTATGTCATGAGATTGTTTATCATAAACATCCTCAAATTAATTATGATATTATGAAAACTGAAGTTGTTAATATTATTAAAAATATTTTAATATAGAGTAGAATTTTTTAGTTTCTACTCTATATTTAACTATTACTGTTTTAAGAAAATTAGTATTATTACCTCTTTTATAAAGCTTTTTAATTAACTTTAATATAAACTCTTCTTAATCAATTATATATTATCATAAGACAAAAACTAATACCATATTTTGAAACCATTTTACATTTTTTTAATTGCTATTGACATTATTAACATAACATGGTATAATAATTACGTCATGTACAGAGATGTACTTAGTAAATTCTCCGATTCATCTCGGAAAAACAACACAGATAGCGCATTGCGCAAGGAGGAAAAATTATGGCAAGATATGATTCAATATATGGTGTAGGCACTACAGAACTTTTCGGTGAAGATCTGTTAGACTTTCTCTCTGGAGAAGTACGTGGTGAAGAAATGCGTCTTCCTATGGAGTATAAACTGACCTCACGGTTGGTAACTTTGAATACACGATATCACCACAACAGCTTTGAGATTGAGAATAGTCTTGATCTGTGCAAACAGTACTGGAATTTTTACAAAGTAGGTATTACCTTCATTGCAAATTTTCTGGGTTACGAAGATGTCAAAAATGAAACGTGTGAAGATCTGTCCTACTATCTGCTGGAATATTTGGTAGAGGGACATTGCAACACTAACTTCATTAAGGACACTTTTGCTTGTATGGTCGTACTGAAAGGTGACTTAGAGTGTTTAACCCATAAATAATCTTTAGCCAAAATAAGTAGCAGTATTTTAAAGGTACTGCTACTTATTTTATTCACTTTAGCTTGTTGAGACACCAAGTGAAACAAAAAGCCTTTAAAGAGTTTGTGAAAAAGTCATATAATGCTACTATACTCTATATATTTTCTTCTTTTCTAATACAATTTTACTATTAAATGTCGGATGATTTTTAATAAATGTATTTCCAAATAATTGTTTATCATAAACATCCTCAAATTAATATGATATTATGAAAGACGAAGTTATTAACATTATCAAAAATATTTTAAAATAGAGCAGAAATTATTGATTTCTACTCCATTTTACCATTAAATATTATTTAATTAGGAATCTCTAAGTTCTTTTAACATTTGTGCAGTATGATTCTTCCTTATTTCGGTATCAGTATTTAATTCATCAGTTTCTTTTTCATATATTTTACATATCTCATCAATATCTTCATCTAACATGTCTTCTTCATATATTTCTCCATTTTCGTATTGTTGCTTTAATTTAAACAATCTTAATTTCTCTTTATTCTCTTTAAGTTGAATATTCTGGATAAAACTGTCATTTTTATCATTATTTACTATAATATCTTCATTTTGCAATACTTCTTTCTTCGAAAATATTTTCTTAAAAAAATCACTTATCTTTCTAAAAATACTCTTTTTATAAATTATCAATTCATTGTTCTTCATGAGCTTGCCCTCTTTTCTTTAGTTGTTCTGATACTTGTCTTTCTAATTCTTTTGCTTGATCATTTTTTATTTTTGCAGAATCTCTACTATTTTTAGCATTGTTCAATTTTATTTTTCTTGAATTATATTCTCTATCTAATCTATTTATTATTTCTAAAATCTTTCTATCTTCTTCATTTTGAATATCGACAATTTCTTGCCCTTCATATTGCTT
>CAKOMQ010000048.1 GCA_934096715.1 uncultured Bacilli bacterium | reverse complement strand
GTGACTGTGAATGGATTAAACAACACCAAATGACTTCTTATGAATACTACTGTGGTAAAAAAGTAGTCAAATCATATTGTTTTGCATTAGTATTTTTGCAGGGCATTTTCTCAATTTTCTCTGGAGATGAAGTAGGAGTTAGAGGGATTGGAAATCTTGCCAATAGAGCTCCATATCCATGGGGACATCGAGATAAAGATCTGTTAAAATATTTTAGAAAGCTGGGTAAGATTCGTAAAGAAAATCAGTTTTTAAGAACGGCAGAACAAAGAATAGTAAAAGTTGACAATGAACACTTGGTATTTGAGCGGTATGATGAAACAGAAAGTATTATAATCATTGTTAGTAGAACACATCACAGTACTAAAGTTAATTTGCCAGAAGGATACAAAAATGGAGAAATCGTTTTTGCACTTAAAGGGTGCACAAGAGAACAGTTAAATCCGTTTGGCGCAATTACTGTCAGAAAAACAAAATAATGTTTCATTTCATGAGAGGTTTTTAGAAATAAAAACCTCTTTAAAATTTTAACTAAAAATATTGAAAAACAATGCATAAATGGTATAATAAAATAGATAATAAATTAAAGGAGATGTGAGAAACATGAAAATTTATTATGTAAGACATGGACAAACAGATTGGAATTTAGAGAGAAAAATGCAAGGCGGCGGAACTGAGAAGGCATTAAATGAAACAGGAATAAAACAAGCGCAAGAAACTAGAGAAGAATTAGAGAATATTAAATATGATATAGTGATATGTTCACCAATGCATAGAGCTATGCAAACAGCCGAAATAATAAATAAGGGAAAAAATGTGCAAGTGACAACTGATGAAAGAATACGCGAAAGAAAATTAGGAAAATTAGAAGGACATGAAATAACTGATGAAATAGAAAAAAGAATTTGGGACTATGACTTAAATTATCAAATTCCTGAAGGAGAAAATCTACATGATTTTGAGAAAAGAATTTTAGAGTTCTTAAAAGAAATGAAACAAAAATATTCAGATAAAACAGTCTTAATTGTAGCACATGGAGGAGTTGCTAAAGTATTGAAAACACACTTATATGGAATGCCAAAAAGTAAAGATCTATCAGAAATAGAAATGAGAAACTGTGAAATAATAGAAGCTGAAATATAAATAAAGAATGGAGAAAAACGTGAAAAATTACTACGAAATATTAGAAGTAGATAAAAAAGCATCACCTGAAGTAATAGAAAAAGCATATAAAACGCTTGTAAAGAAATATCATCCAGACTTACAAGATGGTGAAAAAAAGTCAGAATATGAAGAAAAAATGAAAATAATAAATGAAGCATATTCTGTATTAACAGATGATTATAAAAAAGCCAATTATGATGAGCAATTGCAAGAAAATACAGTTCCATTAGAAAAATATGAAGAATTGTTACAGGAAAATCAAAAATTAAGATACCAACTTGACAATATTAGCCCACAAATTAATAATAACCAAACTACTATAAACAATATGCAAAATAGTTCACAAAGAGATGATACTATATCGAGAATAACAAAAATAATGAATGAAAATATAAAACAAGCAAGAGCCCAAGCTTATAATGATGCATATGAACAAGACATGAAAAATAGAGGATATACTATAAAATATCAACATGATCTAAAATATTATCTTAAATTTATTGGTTGTTTAATTATAGTAGTTTTAGTATTTTTCATAATTTACCAAATACCGATAGTAAAAAGATTTTTTAATCAATTATATGAAGAAAATGTATTAATACAAGCAATAGTAGATGTATTCAAGAAAACATTTTCTTCAAAAGTATGATATATGAGAGGAAATGTATATGAAAGCATTGATAACAGGAGCTTCTTCTGGAATTGGAAGAGATATAGCTAGAGAATTAAGTCAAAAAGGATATGACTTAATATTAGTTGCTAGAGATTTGGAAAAACTAAATGAAGTAAAAAAAGAATTAGAAACAAATGTAGAAATAGTAAGTATTGACATTTCTAATCCAGAAAATTGCAAACAACTACATGAAAAATACAAAGATATTGACATACTCGTAAACAATGCAGGATTTGGAGATTGCGGATATTTTGATAAGACAAATTTAGAAAAAGAATTACAAATGATAAATACAAATATAGTTGCATATCATGTTTTAACAAAATTATATTTACAAGATATGAAAAAAATAAATAGTGGGAAAATCTTAAATGTAGCTTCAATTGCAGGATTTATGCCAGGTCCATTAATGGCAACATATTATTCAACAAAAGCATATGTAGTAAGAC
>CAKOMQ010000047.1 GCA_934096715.1 uncultured Bacilli bacterium | reverse complement strand
AGAGTGATAGCTCATAAAATAAAATACAGACTTGAGAACTTCTCTCAAAGTCTGTATTTTGAGCAATCTTAATTAACCATTTTGGGTCATACGTGCTACGATTAATAAAGTGAGACCCTGAAACCGATGCTGCTGTCGCAGTAAGTCGTGCCGTCGCAGTAGCGGCTGCTCGCTGGACCGTCGAAGCCGTAGCCGCCGTAACCGCCCCCACGGTCAGCGCAAGGATTGCTCGTGCTAGAAGTTTTTTCTAGCGTCCATTCATATACATTTCCTGCTAGGTCATATATTCCTTGTTTACTAAATGTATCACTTGCTCCTGTTGATAATAATATTTCTGAATTTAAAGTTTTCTTTCCATATGCTCCAACTTTCCATCTTGAACCGTTTGGCGCATATTTTGAATTTTCATTTGTTATATTCCATAAACTATTACTGTAATTTCCCCAATTTGTACCATTAGTTTTTAAATCTGCTTGTGCTGTTCCTTTTGTTTCTAAATATTTTAATACTAAATCCCATTGCACTCCAAACATTAAGCTACTTGTATAATTTCCGCTTTCCATACTATTTGCCAATGTTTGAGCTTGACTGCATGTTATATTATTATATGGATACGCATTTTGTTTTATTACTGGTGTTTCTGTTGGTGCTGTTGATGATGATCCTAATGTTTTTGGTCCGTCTTCTATTCCTGTTTCATATTTTCCTACATAGAATCCTCCATTTTGATATACACTTTTTAACATTGTTTGTTTTAATGTTGTATATTGTTCACTTGTTAATCCTGTTGCTGCATCTGAAGAATATTCATCTTTATAGCTTGTTCCATTTCTATAAACACTTGTATATTTGTGTAAATCTGTTTCTATTGCTGTATATTCTTCGCTTGTAAAGTTTTTTATATTTAGTCCTGCTGTTGGATATACTTCTGCTGTTTTTGGTACTTCTACCCATACATATTGATTTCCTGTACTATCTTGTATCGTTAATCCATTATCTAATGTTGTTCCTTCTACCTGTGTAAATCCATCTGGCAAATACGTTCCTGCTGTTGTTTTTGGCTTTTGACTTGTTACTGTCGTTGCTCCACCATTTATTTCTTCACCTGGTTGTTTTGGTTCAGCATCTATATTTACTCCTATTTCTGTTGATAAATTCTCTTTTGTCTCGTCTATTGGTGTTTTTAGTAATTTTACTTTTACTATCATTGTTGTTTCTTCTTGAGCTTTTAATGTTGTTTTATCAAGACTGCATTGTACTTCAAAATATTCATCATTTGTACTTGTTGCCTTTGCTGTTAAATCTGCTGATAAATCTGCACTTTGATTTTTTACTGTATATGTTGCTATGGCTGTTTGTCCTTTGGCATTTAATCCTGATACATTCATTGTTCCTTGTGTTTTATCTTGATTATCTATTGTTGCTGTTGTAGTTCCATCTCCACTTGTTTGTGGTTCTCCTATTAACTCTACTTTAAAATTATCTGGATTTCCTTCTGATTTTGCTGTTCCGTCTATATTCAATCCTACCTTTGTTATTGTTGCATATCCTACTGCTACTAGCAAGATTGCAACTAATAGTATTCCGCCTACTATTTTAGTGTTTCTTCCCATGTTTTTCCTCCTTCTTTTGCATTTCTGCCAAAGGGATGCTTTTGACATTTGCATTGTTTAAATACATTTATACATTATCATTTTGCACATTTCTTGTCAATACTTTTTGTGTATTTTATTGTTTTTATTGTTTTGTGTCTAATATTTCCATTTTTACAACTCTTCTACTTCTGTTTTATCTTTTATTACAACAATTGCATAACTTCTTAAATTTGGTATTGCTTTTAATTCTTCTTGTTTTATATATTTAAACTTTAATAATACTCCATATCTTTTTTCTAATAATTCTATTTTATTCATATTTTGACACAAATATTATTGGTAATACTTCTTCTTGCTTTTCTTCTGGCATGTCTATTTCTTTCATTAAATATTTTACATCTTCTTTATTAAATCCTAACATATCATTAAATTCTATATCTTTTGTTATATCATTGGCAACTTTTAATCTCGACTCAAACAATTCTCTAGTAATTCAATCTTAACATCTCTATTTGTATCAATTCTAGCCATAGTTCCAATTGGTATAACAGTCTTCTTATCAATATGTCCAAAATTTTCTGACTTAATAATTGGTCCTTTAAACTCATCACCAATAGTATCTAATAAAATATCTTCCAGTTTAATTCCACTTTCATGAGTATAATTTCCAAGCCAAATCCCTTTTACTTTATCAAACACACCATTTTGTTTCATAT
>CAKOMQ010000046.1 GCA_934096715.1 uncultured Bacilli bacterium | reverse complement strand
TAAAAACATTAGAAGGCTGTGGTTCACTTAGCATAAAAGCATTATTGGAGCTTCAAAACATTTTGCAAATGTCAGCAGAACTAAAAGAATATCTTTCAAAAGACTTTCTTGCAACATCAGACTTCTCTGCCATCGAACCATACTTTGCAGAATTATATGTAAATCCAAGTATAGTAGCAACATTTGCCAAATCAATTGTTGACGAAGATACAATTGCAGACACTGCATCTTCTAAATTGCAAGACATTCGTAGAAGAGAACGTAGAATCGAGCAGGATATTCGTGCTAAATTAAATACAATTTTGCATTCTTCTACATATTCAAAATACATGAGAGAAAATCTTGTAACAATTCGTAATGGACGTTTTGTAATCCCTGTAAAAGAAGAATATCGTAGTTGTGTAAAAGGATTTGTTCATGACATGTCAAGTAGTGGTTCAACTGTGTTTATCGAGCCATTAGCCGTATTTGACCTTAATAATGAACTTTCTAATTTGCATATTGAAGAAGAACTTGAAATTGAAAGAATTTTGCAAAACTTGAGTGGCTTGCTATTTCCTTACACAAAAGAGCTTGAAAGCAATGCTAAATTAATCGGAAAACTTGATTTTATATTTGCAAAAGCCCACTATTCTTTAGAATTGCACTGCACTACACCAGAAATAAATGACAATAAGCAAATTATTTTAAACAATGCACGTCATCCATTAATTGATATGGACAAGGTTGTACCTATTTCTTTAGAATTAGGCACTGACTTTTCAAGTTTAATAATTACAGGTCCAAACACTGGTGGAAAAACTGTATCATTAAAAACCATCGGACTTTTATCAGCCATGGCATGTAGTGGTCTAAATATCCCTGCAGATGAGCATTCTAGCATTTATGTTTTCGACCACATCTTCGCTGACATTGGTGATGAGCAAAGTATTACTGAATCTTTAAGTACATTTTCATCTCACATCAGCAATATTGTAAAAATCACTCAAACAGCCACTGCAGACAGCTTAATTCTTGTTGACGAATTAGGTTCTGGTACAGACCCACTTGAAGGTGCACATCTTGCAATCAGCATTTTGCAATACTTTACAGAACTTGGTTGCCTTACTGTAGCAACATCACATTATCAAGAATTAAAAAAATATGCTTTAGTTACACCTGGTTTCAAAAACGCCAGTGTAGAATTTGACATAGAAAATCTAAAACCTACTTATCGATTGCTAATTGGCATTCCTGGTAAAAGTAATGCTTTTGCAATAAGTAGAAAATTAGGATTAAATGAAGCTATTATAGAACATGCATCTTCTATGATTGACAAAGAAACTGTTAATCTTGAAGATTTGCTTAAAAACATTTATGATGAAAAATCTAAAATTGAAGACGAAAAACGCCGTACTTCTATTGCTTTATCAGAAGCTGAAGAATTGCGAAAATCTTTAAAGAATCAGCATTTTGATGTTTCTAGCAAAGAAAAAGAATTAATTGCTAATGCTAAGCAAGAGGCTAAACAGATTTTGCTTGATGCTAAAGAAACTGCTAATTCTATCATTAGAGATATGGATCATACTAATTCTGCTTCTAAGGCTAATAAGCTTAGAAATAAATTAAATGATGAAATCTCTTCACTTTCTGGTTCTGACTTGGGGAGGGCCGGCTTGGGGAATGCTGGCGTGGCTGGTGATAATGGTTTAAACGCTGGTGATGTTGAATTGCCTGATAATTTACTACCACCTATCAAACGTGAAGATATAAAGCCAGGATTAAATGTATATGTAAATAATTTAGGCTCTGATGGTGTTGTCGTTTCTAATATTTCGAAAGATAATACTGTTCAAGTTCAAGTTGGTATAATGAAAATGAAAGTAAATGTAAAAAACTTGTATGAAGCTAAAACTAAGTCCGGCAAATCATCTAGTTCAAACAATTCAGCAAATTCAGCAAATCAAGCTCGTGGAAAAGTTAGTATAGGAAGCACCGGAAAAGTACTTGGAGGCGCAAGCTTTAAAGCACAAACAGTAAAACCAGAAATTAATGTTTTAGGCCTAACAGTAGACGAAGCAGTTCCAATTATAGACAAATACATAGACGACTGTTTTATGGCCAAATTATCACCAATCCGTATAGTACATGGAAAAGGCACTGGAGCCTTACGTAAAGGAATACAACGTTATTTAAAAACGAATAAATTTGTCGATTCTTTCCGCCCTGGTACTTTTGGCGAGGGTGAAATGGGAGTTACTGTTGTTAGTTTAAAAATATGAGCAATATGTACCGGTTCTGTTTTGTCCCAAAGACTGGTTCTATTTTGCGCAATCCGCCAAAAATGAGCAAAATAGAACCGGTCCCAAATGCGCAGTGCACAAAACAGAACCGGTCCCAAATGCGCAAAATTTTTTTATATTTCCATTTGACTTCCCAAAAAACTTGCAGCTGATTGAGCAACCTTTTTTTCAACTTCATTCATTTTTGT
>CAKOMQ010000045.1 GCA_934096715.1 uncultured Bacilli bacterium | reverse complement strand
GAAATGTTTTACAATACTGAAATTGCTTTAAGAGAACAGTTGAAATATCCACCATTTTGCGATATAATATTAATTGGGTTTAATAGCCTATCAGAAAAAGAAATAATGGATGCATCTATTAAAATTTATAATTACTTAAAAACTAATTTAAATGGACAAGAGTTTAATGTGTTAAAGCCTATGCCTTCTCCTATTGATAAAATTCAAAATAGGTATAGATGGAGAATTATTATTAAGGGGAATATGACAGAAGCGGCTAATAATGTTTTAAATACTTGTTTAAGGAAGTTTTATAATTCAAATTATAAGAATACTAGAGTTGCAGTAGATGTTAATCCTAATAATATGATTTAATAGTTGAAAAAATAATTACAATTTTGGACTGCGGCAACTTTCATTTAAAACGCGGTTACATACACAACGTATGCGCCCTTGCCTTTTAAATAAAAGTTTTAGCTATGCTTACTGATGCTGTAACAATTAAACTTTAACAGCATCAGTGCTCGCCAAAATTTAATTCTTTTTCCAACTCAGAAAAGAAAGGTAAGGGAATAGAAATGGCAATAAGAAATCTAAGATATGAAAAAGATGAAATACTAAGAAAAAAATCAAGAGAAGTCGAAGTGATTGATGATAAAATTCAAACATTAATAGATGATATGATTGATACAATGTATAAATATAATGGTGTAGGTTTGTCAGCTGTACAAGTTGGTGTATTAAAGAGAGTTGTAGTTATTGATATCGATGATGGTAATGGTGTTATAACTCTTATTAATCCTAAAATAACTAAAACTAAAGGCGAACAAGAGGTTGAAGAAGGGTGTTTAAGTTTTCCGAATCAATATGCTAAGATGATTAGACCTAAAGAGGTTGTAGTTGAAGCTTTAGATAGAAGCGGAAATAAAATAACAATTAAGTCTAAAGACTTATTAGCTCAAGCGATTGCTCATGAATGTGACCACCTTGATGGAGTTGTCTTTGTTGACAAAATGATACCTGGAACATTAGAACATGTTGAGCCAGAAAAGAAGTAGGTTTTTGACATCTCCTAGAAAATATGTTATAATTATTGACGTTTGAACATTGAAAAATTTATATGATTTAGCCAACACAAGGAGGAATAAACTTTATGGAACGCAAATTAAAACAAACATTACTGGCTATAGTAACGATAGTTATAGCACTTAATGCACTATCACTATCTATCAAGTTTATAGAAGATATTCCTGATAGTTCATATTCTGAACTTATCAATATGATAGAAAATGAACCCCAGAAGATTACGAGCATTAAAGTAAATGATAAAAAAAATAGAGTATCTTTTACTTTTCTAAATCAAAAGAACAAGAAAATACGGAAAGTTACACAACTGACTGATTCCAAAAGTTTTGTTGATTTTTTAACAAAGCAACAGAGCTCAAATGATAAATTAAAATGTGATATAGAAATAGATTCTTTTTTAAACTTTATTGATCTTTTTATTATTGTATCATTAGCAGTGGTTGTGGGTACATTGATCATGAACCTTCATGATGGAGAAAAAAACAACTCTACTAATAGTAGAAAAACTTCAAAAGATAGTTCTATTTTTCAATTATCACTTGGTGCAATAACTGCTAAAGATTTTCAAGATGATATTAAAAGCCATATTGTAAAAAATGAAAAAATGCGATATAGCGATGTTGCAGGAATGCGATATGTAAAAGAGTCGATGTTTGAAGTTGCTTTTGGAATTTTAAATACTGACGAATATATGGAAAATGGAGCTAAAATTCCTTCTGGAATTTTATTAAAAGGTAAACCAGGAACAGGAAAAACAATTCTTGCTAGAGCATTAGCTGGAGAACTGAAAATACCATTTATTCAGTATTCCGCAACAGAAATGTTAAATCAATTTGTTGGAAATTCGGAGGGAAAAGTAAGAGCAATTTTCGATTATGCAAAAGAAAATTCGCCATGTATCATCTTTTTTGATGAAATTGATGCTATTGCTACTTCGAGATCAAAGAATACTCAGAGACATGAGAATACATTGCTAATACAATTGCTCACTTGTCTTGATGGATTTGAAACAAGAGATGGAGTTATTTTTATAGCTGCTACAAATTATCCGGATGCGCTTGATGAAGCAATTACACGTCCGGGTAGATTTGATAGAATAATCAATATAGATTTACCTAACCTAGAAGAAAGAGAAGCAATACTTAAAGTACACGCTAGAAATAAAAAGCTATCAGAAGAAGTAGATTTAAGGGAGATTGCTCGTAGCACTCCAGGTTATTCAGGAGCATATTTAGAGAATATTCTTAATGAAGCTGTACTACTGCAGATTAAGAATGGACACTGTTGTATTTTGGCAGAAGATATAAATGAAGCTATTAGAACTGTTTTGTTTGGAAATAAATCTGATTCCAATCGGTCTATTGCTGAAAATCATGTAACAGCAATTCATGAACTCGGACATGCAATTACTAGCCGAAAAGAAATAAGAGAGATTTCTATTGTTCCTAGAGAACATATGGGAGGATACACATGGTTCATAGGAGAAGATATGAGCTATATTAGTGCTTCGAAGATAAAAGAAGAAATTATTTGCGATTTAGGAGGTAGAGCAGCAGAAGACGTGCTTATAGGAGATATATCGAATGGTGCAGAGCATGATATGAATCACGCATGGAAAATGGCACAAGAATATATCATTAAATATGGTATGTCTGAAACATTAGGACCAGTATCGTTTGGAATTTCTAATGAAACAGATGAACAGACAAAATCAATTGTTTTTGAAGAAACAAAGAAAATGATTTTCGAGGCTTATAATGAAGCAAAAAAAATTATTACAGAAAACAAAAATAGGATTGAAAAAATTTCTGTTATCCTTGAAGAAAAAGAAATTATTTCAGGTAATGATTTCGACACAATGCTAGAAGAAAAAAACTATAAATTATAAATCATAAATCATAAATCATATAAGTTTTAAAGGTACAGTTAAAATCAACTGTGCCTTTTTTTGACCATTAAACAATAGTTACAGTTTCAAGTTTATAACAACTATATATTATCAATTTTTTTAATATGTTTAACAGAACTGCAAATTATAATTATTAGTAAATGTTACAATTCACAGCTTATAATAAATACTTTTATAAATTAATAATATATTCTTTTTTAATACCTTGGTGTCGCAATC
>CAKOMQ010000044.1 GCA_934096715.1 uncultured Bacilli bacterium | reverse complement strand
TGATGTTTTCCAACTTCTTGTTTCAATTAATTTCAACTTTTCTTTTATTAAAGTAGCAAATGGTTCTGTTAAACTTAGTACTTTCATAATTTATACCTCCATTTAGTTATTAGACGTCGTTTTATATAATAGTAAAATCATTAATATAAGAACTACTATTGGAATAAGTATATAATTTACCCATATATTAAATATTGTTGGAATAATGGAACATATAAGTCCAATTAAACCACCTATAATAACACATAAAACAAATCCAGCAATTCTTGTTCCCCAATTTTTACTAGCTTTATCATCTTTATTAAAGGTATTGTAAAAGAATAACATTATTATTCCAAGTATCCACCATAGTAATCCACCACTTATAAATTTACCAATTGTATGGTCATTCTTCTTATTATTTAATACTTTATTTATATAATTATTATCAGATTCATTAATTTCTTTTACGATACTTTCATATTCTTTTAATAAATTTTCGTCTTGGCTTATTTTATCCATATCTAACTCAGTTATTTTTTGAAGAATATCTATTCTGTTTTTAATTCTATTAGAGTAAAAGAAATTAGTGTCGATAAATGGAAATAATATTAAAATTGCAACAAGTAAAACAATAATAGTAATACCTAATTTTCTTTTATTCATGTTAAATATTTTATTAAATATTGTAGTTTTTATATCCATTCTAAAACCTCCTATAAGATATTATAACATACAAGTAAAATATTTTTTTAAAGTCTTGTAATAATCTAAAAACCTGTTATAATTTATTTAGTTGATTTAATCCATCTTGGGAGTATGATTTTTCGAATATAAGAAAAGTTAAGGCTCCATTTGAAATCAACTTACGAACCTAATTGTTCGTAAGTTTTTATTTTATATAAAGATAATGTTCTCTTTCTAGGAAGGAGGACATTTTTTATGCTTGAATTTAAAACAATTGAAGAACTGAAACTTAATTCTAAATTACTAAAACTTATTAAAAACTATACTTATAGAACTAAAAAAGGAAAGGTTAAAGTTCTTCTACATACTAATTTGCAGTTTATTGAACCAACTCAATATCTAATTACATATCCAACTACTCTTACTATACTTGAATATAAAGTAAATGAGATTAGTAATAAACCATTCTACATTAAAGAGTATAAAGAAAAGTATAATTTAAAAGAAATTGAAACTTTTTTAAGAAAAATTTAAATTTATACTATACTTTTGGCGTTTAAGTTAGGAAACATATAGAAGGACTATTTTTAAGATATTTAATTCTAATGGATATATTTTTAGTAAATTTTTAGTAAACAATTAGAGAAATATTTTTAATTAGACTTCGTAAAAACACCTTTAATTGAGGAAACTAATGAAGAAAATTTAATTTTTTTCAAATTTAAGTACACTTTTTGCGTCTGAGTGAGGAAACATATGAGAGGTATTTTAATATTTCTCAAAATTTAAAGAAAGGAGGAAAATTATGAGATGTGGAGTTTATGTAAGAGTATCTACTGATGATCAAAGAGATAATGGTTATTCTATTGATTCGCAACTTAGAATGATAAAAGAATATTGTGAGAAAAATGATTATGATATCGTTGATGTCTATAATGATGCAGGTCATTCTGGAAAAGATTTAATGAGACCAGAAATGCAAAGACTACTTAAAGATATTAAATCTAAAAAGATTGATAAGTTAATTGCTATTAAAGTAGATAGATTAACTAGAAACAATTATGATGGCTTTTGGCTACTTAATTACTGTGAAGAACACAATGTTAAGATTGAACTAATACTTGAACCTTATGATGTATCTACAGCTAATGGTGAAATGATATTCGGTATGAATTTAGTATTTGGGCAACGCGAAAGAAAAGAAATTGGTGCTAGAACTAAAAGGGCTATGGAAGAAATGGCACTAGAAAAAGTACACCCTAGTAAAGCACCATATGGTTATATTAGAAATAAAGAAACTGGTCATTTAGAAGTAGAGCCTATAGAGGCACAAGTAGTAAAAGAAATATTTGAACTGTGTAAAAAAGGACATTCAACTAGAAATATTGCTACTATTATGAAAGATAATAATGCGTATCTTAAACAAGGTAAATGGCGAAGTGATAGAGTTTATAAAATACTCACTAATTCAATTTATATTGGTATATTTGAGTATGGAAAGTATAAAAGAAAGCCACAAGATGTTTTAAGAGTTGAAGATTATTGTGAACCAATTATTGATATAACAACTTGGAATACTACAAGAGCAAATTTAGAAAAGAATAAACATCCAAACTATGGAGAGCATATTCATTTATTTGCAGGATTAGTAAGATGTCCTTTATGTAATGAGATACTTGCAGCTAGTGAATCTTTTAAAAAGCATAAGAATGAAACTAAAATTTATTATCATTTAAGATGTAAAAACTCTAATTGTAAAGGTTATGGCTATCACTATAATGCAGATAAAATCGAGCATAAATTAAAAAGGATTTTAGATGAATTAACTAGATTTATGTATGATAATTCTAATGAAATAATTACTTGTAGTTCTACTAAAAGTAATGAATTTAAGGAAATAGAAAAAGCCATTGAAAAGTTAAAAGTTCAAGAAAAAAGATTAGTAGATTTATATTTAAGTTCAACTCTTGATGTGGAAACTATCAATCATAAAAATGATGTTATAAAAAAAGAAATTGATAAATTAACTAAAAAGAAAACTACTCTTGATCCAGATAATGACTTTAAAGAATATACAGTAGAACTTCTTAAAAAACTGGATTATGAAGAAGATAATGGAGACATAATATTTAAAAACAATTTAAGTTTTGCCTATTTATTTTGTAGTTTAAATAGAAAAGCACAAAAAGAATTAATCAATAGATTAATATCTTCTATTGAAATAACTAGAGATGATAACTACAATATTGAGATTAAAAATATCAAATTTACAGAAGAATTTATCTCAAAAAGCACAAAAGATTATATTGATTATTTAAATTCACTACTAACTGATAACAACATTGGTATAACTTATAAGGAACAAATCAATAAAGAAAAATTATTAGAATTAGAAAAAGATTATACTATTATGTCGTTAGAAAAAATGGAAAATAATCTATATTCTGAAGAAGAATTAAATAACTATATTGATTTAATTAAGGAACATTTCTATGTAGATGGAATCATAAATTGTCCTTATGTTGAAGGTAATAATATAGTTGATACTTTAATTCTAATACCAAAAACTGAATTAATAAATGTTTAAGAATTAAGAAAGGAATGATAAAACTATGGAAATAAAATATACAAGACAAGGAGATTATTTATTACCAGATTTATATTTAGGAAAAGACGAAAATTATGGAAGACTTGGAAGATATGGAATATTAAGATTACACTTTATTGCACAAAACAAGCAAGCA
>CAKOMQ010000043.1 GCA_934096715.1 uncultured Bacilli bacterium | reverse complement strand
AGTCTAGTGCTTCATCTCCTTCTGGTAATTGTGCTGTTGCTAATACATAATTTGGATTAGTTTCAAGTGCTAGTCCATTTTCGTTTTCATTAGCATAATAAGTCTTACCTGCATTTGCTTGACTCATTAAATTTGCATCTAAATTTAGATATAACTTAGATGTTTTAATTTGCATTGTTGGATTTCCTAAGTTGTTTGCTTTACCTGCTACCTTAGCCCCCGTCTTATCACTAGTTGCATTTATACTAAAGTATGCATATGTTCCACCTACTAATAGTAATAATGCAAAAGCGAATGCTACAACTATAAGTTGTTTTTTCTCTAGTTTTTTCATCATTTACCTACTCTTTCTAAAATAATAATATCACTATTAAATAGTATGTACAATAAAAATAATTTAAATATTTACAAATAGTTGATATTAATCTTTTAACTTACTATCTCCTGTTAGATAATCTATTTCTATACCTTTTTGTTCATTATATACAAATATATTAAATTCTAGATTATCATCTTCAATACTTTTAGCTTCCATTATAACTCCACTTGCAAGTAAGTTTTTACCTTCATATACTGGAGTTACTCTATATAATACATGGTTATTAGTTTCTTTTAAATAAGTAGCTACTTTATTTTCATATTCAAGCATTACTCCTGTATTCATTTCTCTAGTACATGTAATTAAATTTAAGGGGTTTTTATTTTGTCCAGTAAGTTGATATCCTATTAAATGGCATCTATTATATAAATACTTACCATCTATATTAGAATACTTTACTGTATGCCAACCACTTGGTTTAATTGAACCAATACTTTCTCTTTTCTTAGTTGGCATTATACTTTTATGAAGTAATGCTTCTGCAGTACCACTTCGTCCTAGTTTATCTAAGTTACTATACTTTTCATAAGTGTTACCTACTAAATCATCTTCTTTAAAGTTAGCTTTATTATTATTAAGTACTTTATAAGTATCTAAAGTTTTTTCTGGTACTGTATAGTTATTACTATAATCTAATTTATTATTATTTATATATTCATAACCACAGAATAAACATAATACAAGTAATGTAGTTAATGTTCTACGTTTTCTCATATAACAAAATTACCATCCTTAAATATTACTACATTACCATTTTTTGTTTCTGCTTCAATAAACAAATCATTTGTTCCAATCATAAAGTCTACATGAGTTTTACTTACATTTACTCCCCTAGACAAAAGTTCTTCTTCACTTAAATCATTCCCATTAGGTATAGAACTTGTAAAACCTGCTCCAAGTGCTAAATGACAAGATGCATTCTCATCAAATAGAGTTTCATAGAATACTTTATTAGTATTAGATATAGGAGAATTATAATTAACTAAAGCTATTTCTCCTAAATAAGAAGCATAATTATCTATATTAGTTATACCTTCTAATACTTTTTCTCCTTCTTTAGCATGTACTTCACTTACTTTACCATCTTTAAATACTAAATAAAAATCTTCTATTTTAGCACCATTAAATATAAGTGGTTTAGATGAATATACCACTCCATTTGTACTTAAATAATTAGGAGAAGTAAATACTTCATAACTAGGCATATTTACTAACATATTATTTTCTTTTTCTCCTATACCGCACCATAATGTATCAGGATTTAATTCTATATGAAGGTCTGTTCCTAAACTATTTTTATAATGTAATTTTTTAATACCTAAATCATTTAGAGTTTTAACTCTTTTTCTATTTTCATTAATATATTTATTCCAATTATCTACTGGATCAAATTCATTAACCATACATATATCAAATATAGTTTTATATAGTAAGTTATAGCTATCTGGATTATCTCTATAGATAATATTAGCCCACTCTTTATTAGGAAGAGCAAATATACACCAAGGTACTTCATATGTATTTTGCATACGCCTATAAAGTTTTCTAGTTTCATTCTTTTTCTTACTCATAGCTGTAATCTTTTCTTCATCTATACCAGACATACTATCAGGTATATAAGATACTGCGATTAGAAAAGCACTATTCTTTTTAGCATATAGATCCCATATACTTTTATCAAAATAAGAATTATTTTTTATTTCTTCTTTACTACTATTTAATAGTATTTCTCTAGTAATATTAGTATCTTCCATATCCAAATAGATATCATTAATACCAAAAGATTTAACTTTATCTACAATCTTCTTTATAATATCTTCATTTATTTTATTATAACTAATTAATAGTGATTTAGATTTATTAAAGTTAATACATCTACTTACTAATAAATCTATATATTTATTTTCTAATTCTTCTATATTCATAATCTACTCTCCTAATCTTAATTGTATCAAAAAAATACACGTTTGTGTGTATTTTTAGAATTATTCACTAATGATAAATGGATTTTCTAGAGATCCAGTTCCATCCGCTGTAATTTTAATATCACTCGTTAGATAGAAGACTGGGCGTACACCAAACAACGTAGAGTTCGCATCACCGAGGTTCATGCCACCGCTGCTAGAGACAAACCACGCATAGAAGTTGCCATAGATATTAGCCCCACCACGAGAAATGGTCCATTCATCAGTTGACTTTGTTGTGTCATTATTACTTGGACTCATCCAGCCGGTTTCTAAAATATAAGAATCTGAACCTGTTAGTGCTAAAGTTCTTGACCCCAATGACAATGCATAGTCACCTGCATACATTAAGCCTATTTTAGCTGTAGGATTTGTCCATGCTCCTCCATTACAGTTTATTGCACCACTATCGAAATTAGTACATAGTGTACCATTTGATGCCTTATGCATTTCATTTAAATATATTCCTTTTGGACTGCTGTTGATATAGCTAGTGTTATTTGTTTTATCTTCATATGTTTTTGTATTTACTGCACTCCATGTCCAATTTTCTATACGATTACTCCATTCTGTATTTTGTAGGTAATCATATGTTATGTTTGTTAAGAAATAACTTCCATTAAATCCTTTATACATATCGCTGTTTTCCCATGATATATCTGCTCGATAGTTCGCATTCCATGCATATTTTTCTAATTGTTTATATTTGATTAATTTTACATGGTTTTTTCCATTTGCATCTGAGAATACTCCTAATACTCTATACATATATTTATCTTGATTTGCTATACATTCTGATTTGTTGTTTGTACCAAAACATATAAAGTTATTTGGATTAGTACTAGTTCCTACTGCGCCACTTCCTGTATATCTATAACCATCTCCTTCTAGTCCACTTTGCCATAAGTTTCCACTCGCTATTAATTGGTCTGCCCATGTTAGTTCATGTAACTTACAAGAAAATGCTTTTTTATCTCCGTTTGTATATGGTTCTATTTTTATTATGTATGAATTTCCTACTAATTTATCTTGAGTATTTGCTGTATTTGTTACACTACTTGTTAGTGGTATTGATACACTATTTCCTTTTGTTAAGTTTTT
>CAKOMQ010000042.1 GCA_934096715.1 uncultured Bacilli bacterium | reverse complement strand
TTTTTCAATAATTTTATTATTATTTTCTATCTTATCATCCAAACTTCCTATAATATCAATTATATGAATATATAATAATGAATAAATGTCAACGGTATGATGGAGTTTTTTGTAGAAATATGGTATAATTTAATACAAGATGTGGCTTAGAGTGAATAGGTTGTAGGAGTGAATTTGTATGAATGATAAGTATAATGAACACGAATTAGAAATGTCTATAATCCAGATGTTTGAAGAAAAAGGATATACATATATTCAAGAAAATGATGATTGGATAGTTAATAGAAAATTAGATGATTTTATTATTGAAGATGATTTGTTAGAATCACTAGAAATGATAAATCCAAAAATAAAAAGAAAAATATTTAGTGAAGTAGTAACAAAATTAAAACATTTAGACGCACTTTCTTTTATAGATAAAAATAGATTATTCCACAAATATTTAGTAGATGGAATATTTATTGATGATTATTTTAGCGATTCGAATCCATTAGTAAAAATTATTGATTTCGAAAAACCTGACAATAATATTTTTAAAGTTGTTAATCAGGTTAAGTTTAATGAGGGAAGATCAACTAGGATTCCAGATGTGTTGATTTATATAAATGGCATTCCTTTAATTATATTTGAATTAAAAAGTATAGAAAATAGAGAAGACGCTACAATAGAAAATGCTTATAATCAATTAGGAGGTAATTCTGATAATAGTGGCTATAGGTATGATATTCCTACATTGTTTAATTACAATGCTTTTTGTGTAATAAGCGATGGCGCGAACAATAGATTAGGCACTATTACAAGTGATTTTGAAAGATATTCAGAGTGGAAAAGCGTTGATGGAAAAGAAGTATATAAAGATTATAGTGTCAACAAATTGGATGTAATGATAGATGGTGTTTTCACAAAAGACAGATTACTTGATATTATAAAAAATAACTTATTTTTTATTGATAAAGATAAAGAAAAGCCTATTAAAATTTTAAGTCAATATCATCAATATTTTGGTGTAAAAAAAGCCTTTGATTCAATATTAAAAAATAAACGACCAAATGGTGATGGTAAAGCAGGGCTAGTATGGCATACACAAGGTTCAGGTAAAAGTTTTAGTATGTTGATGTTAGCATATAGACTTATTCAAGAGAAGTCTTTAAATAACCCAACCATAGTTGTATTGACTGATAGAAATGACTTAGATGACCAATTATATACGACTTTTAGTAATGCAAAGAATTATTTAAGAGTAGAACCAGTCAAAGTATCAAATAGAAAAGATTTATTAGATAAACTGTCAAATGTTAAAGAAAGTGGAATTATCTTTACAACACTGCAAAAAATTGATAAAGATAATATAATTCCAAATGATAGGGATAATATTATTGTTATAAGTGATGAAGCACATAGAAGTCATTATGGAATAGATGAAACGGTTACATACAAGAAGAATAGCACAGATTTCGAAATGAAAACGAAATATGGCTATGAAAAGTATATTAGAGATGCTTTACCAAATGCTACATTCATTGGATTTACAGGAACTCCTGTTCAAACTAAGGATAAAGATACAACTGCCATTTTTGGAGATATTATTGATGTATATGATATGACTCAATCTATTGAAGATGGTTCAACTGTAAAATTGTTCTATGAATCAAGACTTGCAAAAGTGTGGCTAGATGATAAGAAACTCGAAGAAATAGATGAATACTATAATGAAATGCGTGATAATGGAGCTACAGAAGATTTAATCGATATGTCAAAATCTCAAATGAGTCGTATGGAAGTTTTACTTGGAGATGAAGATAGATTAAAATTGTTAGCAAACGATATTGTTAATCATTATGAGGAAAGAAAAGGTATCTTAAATGATAAAGCAATGATTGTTTGTATGACCAGAAAAATTGCATTTGATTTATATAATTTGATTTTAGATATAAGACCTAATTATAAAGAAAAAATGCAACTAATTGTTACATCTAACAATAAAGATGATGAAAAAATGAGGGATGTAATAAAAGACAAAAAATTTAGAGATAATATTGCCAATGACTTTAAAAATAAAAAAGGAAAAACAAAGATTGTAATAGTAGTAGATATGTGGCTAACAGGATTCGATGTTGCAGATCTTGATGTTATGTATATAGACAAGCCAATGAAAGGTCATACACTAATGCAGGCAATAGCAAGAGTTAACAGAGTCTATGCTGGAAAAGATTCAGGACTAATTGTTGATTATATTGGAATCTCAAAAGCGTTGGATGAGGCATTAAATACATACACTAAAAGAGATAGAGATGTTAATCTTAAAGATATAAGAGAAACTGCAAAAACTTTGATAGATGAAAACTTATCAATTCTTGATGAATGGTTTTATAAAATTGATGAATCGGGTTTTAAAAGTTCAAAACAATTAGATAAGTTTAGAACAATTCAGGATGGGGCAAACTTTGTTCTTGAAAATGAAAAAAGAAAAAAACAATTTCTATCAATTACTAAAACTATTAAAAGTGCTTTTGTAATTGCTTTAGGTGTATTAGATGGAGAAACTAAAACAAAAGTAAACTATTATTTGGCAGTTAGATGTTTTATTCAAAAGATTGAATATTCTAGAAATCCTGTTTCGCTAACTAAAATAAATGAAAGGGTTAGTGAATTACTTGCAGAGGCAATAGTTGGTGATGAAGTAAAGGTTCTAACAAAAGTAAATGAAAACGATGGAAGTAGTGTTTGGAATTTATTAAGAGAAGACAAAGTAAAAGAATTAAGAGAAAGTAATCCACCTCATGTATTTGTAAAAATACTTGAAAAATTATTGACACAAGCAATTAAAGAATATAAAAAGTATAATCTTGTTAAGTCTCAAGAGTATAGTGAAAGATTAAGAAACTTATTGAAAGAATATTACAATAGACCAACTCTTGAATTTGAAGACGATGTTGATATAGAAATGACAATTGTTGGTTTAATGGCATTTTCACAAGAAATGGTTGAGGATGAAAATAATGCGAATAAAAATAATTTAAAAGGAAGAGAAAGAGCATTCTATGATGCATTAACAACAGATGATAAAGCAGCAGAATTGATGACCGATGAAACTTTAAGACTTATTGCAATGAAATTAAAAGATATTGTTGAAAAATATGCGACTGTTGATTGGTCTAAGAAAAAATCTACGCAAGCTGAAATGCGTTCTCAAATAAAAAGATTATTGGACGCCTATGGTTATCCACCAGAATATAATGAAGAAGCAACATCAAGAGTAATATCTCAGGCTGAATATATGATGTAAATAAAAAAATCATTGAATTATTAATTTTCTTTACAACAATCATTCTTGATAGCATATAAATAATTTGTCGAATATTGTCGACCAATTACATATTGAAAATGAGGTAATTGGTGTTATAATTAAACTAGTCATACGGGAATGTGACTATTACATATAAACATATATAAATATTAAAAAGAATTAGAAAGTTTTATTATACATTAAAGAATAATGTATGATAATTAATCAGTGAAGAACTGAATACATATTAATCCAACAAAAAAAATTGGAAATATTTCCTTATTTTTGTTGTGGGCTAATGTGTTCAGTTCTTTTTATGTGTTCCTAAAAAGACTGGTAAAGAAAGGAGAATAATATGGAACTACTAAACTTGATAATCTTATATTGGAGAAAAAATGGAAAAAGAACCATTTATAAGTTTAGTATTACCAGAATCAGTATTAGGAGATAATAGATTAACTTACTTTGAGAGAATATTATTAA
>CAKOMQ010000041.1 GCA_934096715.1 uncultured Bacilli bacterium | reverse complement strand
CTACAGGCATTATAGTAAGTGGAGAAATTAAAAACTTAACAAAAGGAAATAGTGTATCAATACCACTAACAAGTAGTGTAACAAATACAGCAACTACTCAAGATAAATTAGTAGGTAATTCATACACAATAAAAATAGAACCATATACAAGTGGAGATAAAAAAGCGTTCTCTTGTAAGTTACATGCTGATTCAACACCACTAGCAGATAAATTAATCGCAAGTGGAAACTTATGGCAAAGTGGACTAGAAGGAGATGGTTATAGATATACAGGAAGTGGTGCAGTAGGAACATCTACTAACCCAGATAACTTTATATGTTTCGGTACTACAGACAAAACTGAATGTACAACAAATCAAGATAAATATATGTATAGAGTATTAGGAGTATTCTCAGATGCAAATGGAAAAAAACATGTTAAATTAATCAAATATAAACAATTAATATTAGAAAAATGGAATGCGGATTATCAAACAGATATATCATGGGAAAACAGTGATATGTATAAAGGACTTAACGGAAGTTATTTCTTAACAAATACAACGTATGATTATTTACAAAATACAGAATGGAGTAATCGTATAGAAAACTGGACATGGAGTGCAGTAAATACAAAAACATCCGATGGAGGACCATCTTATAGCATTGGTTTAACACCAAGCCAAATATATTTACATGAAATGAATAGAAGTACGAAAACAAGTACAGTAGGCGAATGGACAAATCCTACTGCAAAAATAGGATTAATGTATGCAAGTGATTACACATTATCACTGGGGTCAAGTGCATTAGCAATAACAGGAAGTACTAAAGATAATTCGACAACACTAAAAACAGGCTGGATGAATCCAAGTAATAATGATACAACAGAGAAGACTTCTGAATGGACTCTTTCTCGTTGTGGGGCTGATAGTGGCTACTCTGCGGCGTGGTATGTGAATAGTAATGGTCGCGTGAGCCTTGACAACTTGAATATTTCTTATGCGGTCCGCCCAGTCTTCTATCTTACATCGAATCAAGCATTTTTGGGCGGAAATGGGTCACTTGACGATCCGTTCATGATTCAATAATAAAAAAGAGAGTTTATATCTCTCTCATGAAATCCTTATTCTTGTAAGGATTTTTTTTGTCTATTTTATCTACAAATAGAATTCCATTTAGATGATCTATTTCATGTTGGAAGGCAACACTTAAATCTTCTCTTACTCTGATTTTCTTTTTATTACCATCAATATCATTATATTCTAAGTTAATTCTAGCATATCTAGGTACAATTCCTTCAATGTCACGATTAACACTTAGACATCCTTCTCCTTCGCCAACATAAATTAATTCTTCGCTATGACTAATTATTTTAGGATTAATAATTGTATAGTATTCAAATTCATTATCATCAACTTCATATACTACAACAAATATTCTTTTCTTAATACCTAGTTGAATAAATGCAAGTCCCATACCAGGTCTTAAGTTATATTTCTTATAATATTCTTCTATTTGACTTAATTCTAAGTATTCTTTAATATCTTCAATTAATTTTTTATCTTCACTAGATAAGGGAAAAGTAACTTCTTCACTAACTGAATGAAGTATTTTATGTTTTTCATCTAATATTTTAATGTCTGGAACTACTCTCATTATTTCTCTCCATTTCTCTTATTATTTTGTATTCTTCATGTTCTAGTACTTCTATTTCTTCTGGAAGTAAATCAGGATTATTTAATTGTTCTCTTATAAAATCTAATCTAGTTTGATTATCTATATAAGTTGGAGTATCTAGTACTAGGTTATCTGATTGATATTTGGCAGCAAGTACTACTAACTTATGGATATTTTTATAACCATGAGAAGATACAACTTTAATAAATTCTTCTATAGCGTCACTTATACTGATTTCTTGATAATTTTCATAATCTTCTTTATGTTTAACAAAGTCTCTTATAGGTAAAAGTAGAGAATATAGTACACCATAATTTCCAACAGAAGATTTAAAACTATAATATAAATCTTTCATTAATTCTTCGTTACTAGAATTTATAATATAAAAATTTATAAGGTTATGTAGTCTAAATAAATAAGCATTATTTTTATATATTACTTTACCTGGTAATACTTTGTTTTCTTTACTTTTTCTTATCCTTACTTTACCATCAATATTTGATTCATGTATTAAATCTTTTTTGAGTAAGTAATACTTAAGATCTAATTCATTATCAAAACTTATTGTAAATGAATCTATTTCTTCTAAAGACTCAGGTAGGATAGTGATAAATCTTCTTTCAGGATGATTATAGTCTTTTAAATCTAGTACTAATTCATAATTCATATTTCCACCCCAATACTAGGCATATTTTATCATACAATTATAGTTGTGTCAATTCTATGTAAATATATTTACATTTAAAAAGAAGCTTTATTGCTTCTTTAATTAACTAGTTGTTATTGTAGTTTCCGCCAAAATTCCAACCAGCACCGATTATTATAACAAGTAAGATAAATAGAACGATCCATATAGCAGCTCCTATACCATAACCAGAAGTATAACCAGCATAAGTAGGTTGTTGTGGGCAAGCATTATATCCGCCACCATAATAGCCGTTATTTCCATAATAATACATATAAATAACCTCCTTTATGTATCTACTATAATTTACTCTTAATGTCCAACTTTTGACATTAAAATAGTTTAGTTTTTATTATTTTATTTTATTATTACTTATTATATGATATGATTAATATAGGTGAAATGATGAAAGATATATTTAGAAAAATGGATAAACCTTTATTTTTTTTAATGTTATTATTCTGTACATTTGGTTTAATAATGGTTTTTTCATCTAGTAGTGTATCTGCTATACTTAGATATAAAACTACTAGTATGCATTTCTTTACTAATCAATTAATATTTATTGTTTTATCATTTATAGCAGGATTTATAGCGTTACGTATACCTACTAGTAAGTATAATCATTTATCTTGGCTTTTAATGTTTGGAATAGATATAGCGTTATTCTTATTACTTATTTATGGAAGCATTACTAACCATGTTCAAAGTTGGTTTTATATTGCTGGATTTTCTATTCAACCTAGTGAATTTGCGAAATCTTTTATTATTATATTCTTAGCATGCTTCTATAATAGATTGTTTAAGAAGAAGAACTATAATGTTTATTCAATACTTTTTCCACTATTATTTGCAATTATAGCTTTCTTTCTTACCGCGTTACAACCAGATTTTGGTAGTGCGGCAATTATTGCTGGTATAACATTTTTTATCTTTATATCTTTGCCAATAGAAAAAAGTAATATTATGAAACTTATTAAAATATCTTCTTGTTTATTAATAGCATTATTAGTAGTGGTTGTATATAATAAAGATAAACTATTTAATAGTGATCAATTAGAAAGACTTAACTTTAAAGAACCATGTACAAGATATATGGAACAAACAGGTTATCAAGTATGTAATGGTTTTATAGCTATTAATAATGGAGGGCTTTTAGGAGTAGGGTTAGGTAATAGTACCCAAAAATATTTATACTTACCAGAAAGTCATACGGATTTTATCTTTGCTATTATAGTTGAAGAACTAGGAGTAGTTACAGGTATCATAGTAGTTTTAATGTATGTTTTATTATTACTTAGAATACTTTATATAGCCAAAAGAGCAAGTAATTTACGCAATTCGATTATAGCTTATGGTACAATGTGGTATATACTTTTGCATGTTATTATAAATCTTTGTGGAGTACTCGGAGTATTCCCGCTTACTGGAGTGCCACTTCCGCTTCTATCATATGGTGGAAGTCATACAATAAATGTTTTAGTAATGTTATTCTTAGTTTTAAGAGTATCAGTTGAAAATAAAACAGCAATTTATAAAGAAGAAATGAAAAAATTATCAAAATAATGATAATTTTTTTTATATTGTAATTTCAACCGCACCATTTAATTTAATTTTATCAGATAATAAATATTAGTCAATTATTTTAT
>CAKOMQ010000040.1 GCA_934096715.1 uncultured Bacilli bacterium | reverse complement strand
TTTGTAACAGAAAATTCTACAACAAATAACAGTCAGATGATGACACCTGGCGGAATGGATTCATCTTCAGAATCAGTTGCTCAAGCAGGAGCAACTGAGGTTGATGGAGAAACAACTACACTATCAAGTGATTATACAACATCTAATGCAGATGAGAGTGCTATATTAGTAGAAAATGGTGGAAATGCAACAATTGATGGGGCAACAGTGACTAAAAGTGGTGGAGATAGTTCGAACACAGAAAATTCAGAATTCTATGGAGTTAATTCAGGAATTTTAGTAACTAAAAGTTCTACTGCTACAATAAAGAATGCTACAATATCAACAAATGCTAAAGGAAGTAATGCAGTATTTTCAACAGGAGAAGATTCAAAAATTTATATTAGTGATTCAACAATAACAACAACAGGAAGCAGTTCTTCAAGAGGCTTAGATGCAACTTATGGTGGATATATTGAAGCTGACAATGTAAATATAACAACACAAGGTGGAAGTTGTGCAACTCTTGCAACAGATAGAGGAGAAGGAACTGTAATTGCTAAAAATTCAAAATTAGAAACTAATGGAACAGGTTCACCTGTAATTTATTCAACAGGAGATATAAGCATTGAAAATACAGAGGGTACAGCTAATGGATCACAGATGGTGGTAATAGAAGGTAAAAATTCAGCAACTGTAACTAATTCAACATTAACTGCTAGTGCAACAGGTAATAGAGGAGATACAGATCAAGCAGGAATAATGATTTACCAATCAATATCAGGAGATGCTGGAGAAGGAACAGGAACTTTTTCTGCTACTAATTCAAACTTGAGCATTCAAACTAATTCAAAATATTATAAAACAGCACCTATGTTTTTTGTAACAAATACTGATGCTATTGTTAATTTGACAAATACAAAATTAAGTTTTGGAAGTAATGTGCTTATAAGTTGCAAAGGTACTTCTGAATGGGGCAAGAGTGGCTCAAACGGAGGAAAATTAACATTAAATGCTACAAATCAAACTTTAACAGGAGATATTGAAATTGATAATATTTCTACATTAGCAATGAATTTAACATCTTCATCTAGCTATGAAGGAACTATAAATGCAGACAATTCTGCAAAAAGTATTTCTTTAAAATTAGATAGTAGTTCAAAAATTACTTTGACTGGTGATTCTTATGTTTCTTCTTTGGAGGATGCAGATTCTTCTTATAGTAATATTGATTTTAATGGATATAAGTTGTATGTAAATGGTAGTGCAATCAATTAAGGTGAAAAATATTGCTAAATAATTACAAATGTGGTATAATTAACATAAATACAGTTTAAAACAAGAAAAAGTTATTAACAGGAGGAGAAGAATATGAAAAAAAGAATCATCTTAGTAGGTATGGTAATAATGGCATTAGCAATAGTAGGCTATGTATTTGGAACACGGAAGGAGATTAAAGAACTAAAATCAACAATGTCGAGTTATCAAAAAAATAACGAGAATGCAATAAGTCAAGTGTCTGATAAGATTGATAAAATAAATGAAAAGTCAGATAAGACGTCTACAACTCAGACGACTGAGTCTCAAAACAATGACAACCGATATCAGGAATATGTTGATATGCAATTCCCGAAAGACGGAAAGACATATGTTGTATCAGAATCCAGTTTGGAAGATTCTAAGTTTTACTCTGATGCAAATTGTTCGATGGAAATTGCAACACCTGAATTTTGCTCAAGTAATATTCAGAGTGGAGAGGCACCTAATACATTGTCAATTTACTGCTTTAGAACAGTTGATGATACTATCGTATATAGTCCAGAATATACGTATCTAGTAGAAAAGACAAAATAATCTTGTTTCGCAGGTGAGATAATATCTCACCTGTTTTTTTATTTGTAGAAATGTTACAAAAATATTACAATTCTATAACATTTTATTATTTTAAGACAAAAGAAAATTTATTATGATATAATTAAAATAAATTTTTATATATTTTGAGGGATGAATAAATGGAAAAAGAAATGTTTGATATAGAGAAATTTAATGTAATAAGTGATGAAGAAAATTACTACTTTTTTAGATCTTTAGAGCCAGGAGATGTAGACGATTTAGAGAAAGGTATTATTAAAGATGGAGAAAATTATCAGAGGCTAAGAACAGACAGAGAAAGATGGGAAGAAATACATAAAGAAGCTCCAAGATGGAATGCTGAAAGTACAGTATCATTAGAGGAAATGTATAATCATATAAAAATTCATTATAGTTTACAAACTAATTGTATCTCATTATCAAGCAATGCAAATGTGGCAAGAACATATGGAGAAGCATTTAGTGATAAATATGTTATGATAAAAGTTCCTAAAAAAGAAATGGGAGAAAAAGTATTTCATGCTGGGCAATATATGTTAGATGAAATTGCTAAACAGGTAGAACAAAGGATTACAGAAGGTGGAATTTCTGAAAATATATTAAAAGATTTACAAGAAGTAGAAAATGCTAAAACATCTGATGAAATTAAAGAATTAATAAAAAGAAAATATAAAACACCAAAAAAATTAGATGAGAATAAAGCAAGACCAAACAAAGGAATAAGTTATAAATCACCACATGCCAGAGTAAGCAGTTGGCAATCATTAGATGAAAAGCAAACTTTAGAAAAAAATAAGATAATTGCAAAACTTACAATATTAGAACACAAAAAATTGATGAAACCACTAATGCCACATTCAGCTAATAATAATCTATTAGTACAGACTGTAGGAAGTGCATTTGCTTCTAGTGAACAAATATATTATGGGGATATTAAAGGTAATAGAATCACAGATATATCTAAAGAAGCATTGGATATGTTTGGTTTGTTGCAACAGGTAGAAGGTCAAGACAAACAAATTATTGATGAATTAAAAGGAGAGTTAATTCGATTTGTAAATAGTGGTAATAAAATTGAAATATCAGAAAATAGTATATTAAGCAGTGAAGCTCAAGCAAAAGAGGATATATCAATAGAAGAAATGTATGAATTGACAGATGGAAAAGTAGAATATGGAGAGGCTAGTTCAATTGTTAAAAACTTATTTTATTTAGCCAAAGGTCAAGCATCAGCAAGAGCGTTAGCGAAAGAATTAAGAAAGATAACCAATAATAATTCTAAATATGAAGAAGTAATTAGAGACATAGAAGATAATGGATTCGAAATAGAGCCAAAGATAATAACAAGAAAGAGCAATAAAGGCTATAAATTGAGCGAATCTGTTAATTTGAACTTAACGAAAGAAGAAATAATATTAGTAGATGAAATTAAAAAATTATCACCTGAAGAAATTGAAAATATTTTACAAAATGGTGGAGTTTCAAATGTTCAAAATGTTATAAGTAAAGTATATGGAAGGCAAAAGGGACAAATAGATAAATCAAGATACTATGCAGAAGCAATAATATCACAATATGATTGGGCTAAAATAGGAATAGAAGAGTTTAAAATTTCTGAAAGAAATGAACTAATTAAAAGATTACAAGATAGAAATTGCATAGATATATATGAAAAATTAAGACAAGCAGGAGTTGATACAAAACAAATTCCAACAATTTTATTAAATGTTGTTACAAGACAAGGTTTCTATGAAGAATATGAAAAAGGCAATTTAGAACAGTTACTAAATACAAGACAAGATGTATTGAAAAATAATATTAATATAGAGTTGGTTGAAAGATTCTTAGGATATTATGACAGTGGTATACCAGGAATTGATATTTATAAAAGAAAATATCAAGGAAAGGCTTATGATAATGTAAATAAGATATTTGAAGACCATAAATTTGCGCAAGTGATTTTACCTACAGGAGCAGGAAAGAGTTTTGTTGCTTTAGCACAAATGCAAAAATATGCACAAGAACACCCAGAAGAAAAAATGCTTTATTTAGCTCCTCAAGATGAAATATTAAATCAAATAAAAAATTATATTATAAAATATGTACATGGAAAACAAAACACAGTCGGAAAAACAGAAGATGAAATAATTGCAGAAATATTTCCTAATATAACATTTAAAACATATTCAGGGTTACTTGCTAAAAGAGGACAAGATGTTATAAAAGAACAATATGGAATGATTGTATTAGATGAATTACATAGAACTGGTGCTAAAGAATGGGAAGGAAAAATTGATGGATTATTAGATAATCAAAATGAAAATGTAAAAGTATTGGGAATAACAGCTACACCTGTAAGAGATGCTGATGGAAGAGACATGGCAGAAGAAACAGCTAAAAAATTAGG
>CAKOMQ010000039.1 GCA_934096715.1 uncultured Bacilli bacterium | reverse complement strand
ATTTGCATCTAAATTAAGATATAATTTAGATGTTTTAATTTGCATTGTTGGATTTCCTAAGTTGTTTGCTTTACCTGCTACCTTAGCCCCCGTCTTATCACTAGTTGCATTTATACTAAAGTATGCATATGTTCCACCTACTAAAAGTAATAGTGCAAAAGTGAATGCTACAACTATAAGTTGCTTTTTCTTTTCTTTCATAATACCTAACCTTTTCTAAATAAAAAAGAGAAGTATTTTACTTCCCATAAACTCACATCCAGACTCATTTTTTCACCCCCCCCCCAGTAGGTTTTTCCCAGTTCTGATGGAGAATTTTATAACTTATCAGTATAAAATTTCGGGCCATAAAATTCATATTTTTTTGTTGATTTGCGGATTAATTTGTACAAATTATATTTACATAACCAACAATTTCATCTCTTTTACTATCAAGATAATCATATCAAATTTAATTATGAATTGCAATACCCTACTTACAAAAAATCTTTAAATCTGTCAATTGCAATGTCAAAGTATTCTTTTTCTATTTCAATACCAATAAATTTCCTATTATTTTTAAGAGCTGCTACTCCAGTAGAGCCACTACCCATAAATGGATCTAGTATAACATCACCTGGATTAGTATGAATTAAAATAATACTCTCCATAAGTTTTAAACTCTTTTGAGTTGGATGACTAGTTCTTTCTTTACCAGATACAGTAGATGTTTCATAACAAGAACGTAAATATGGAGTGTTATTTGGCTTATTAAATACCCATTTAGCTTTTTCTTTTACAGCCCATACAGCAAACTCAGTATCTTGAACATATCTCCTATCTATATTTCTAGGCATAGGGTTAGTTTTCTTCCAAATAAGAATATCTTTAACTACCATGTTACACGATTCGAGTTTTTCTATAATAAAGCTAATATATCTATAAGAACAAAATATAATCATACTTCCATTTTTATTAAGAATACTTGAGTAATCTTCTATCCAATTATAAAGATCAAATTCTTTATCCCAAGCACCAAAATCTACTCCCTTACGAGGATTATTCATAGTATTAAAATTATTATCTTTAGATATGTTATAAGGCGGATCAGTAATAATATGATCTACTTTAATATTATTTTGTTTAAGTTCTTTTATTATAGTATAACTATTACCATGTATTAATTCATAGTCATCTTTTACTATACGATCAGTGCTATAAGCTTTCATTATTGATTCTCCTATTGCTTTACCCAAAAAAGGTGGTACAGCATTACCAATCTGTTTACATATAGATGTTTTAGGACCGTAGAATATAAAATCATCACTAAAACTTTGTATACGAGCAGCTTCTCTTGGAGTTATAGCCCTATTAAGTATAGGGTGGGAATTTCTTCCATTAGATGGAGTATCAAATCTAGTATCAATAGTAGGACTATAAGTATCCCATACTAATCTAGACCATGTTGTTGCAAATTTTTGCTTACCAACAAGTTCTTTAGGGAGCGATGTTTTATCACCTTCTGGTGGTATTAAAGAAAGTTTATCAAGTGCTACTTTAGAATGATTAGTAGCCATATGATTATATAATTTTTTCTTTCTTAATTTCTTTTGATAACTACTACTAGAAGGCAATTTATAATCAGATTCAAAGTCTCCTTCACCACTATTTAAATAAGCCAAGTCAGATATAGCGTCTCTTACAGTAACTATTTTATCATTACCCTTAGGTAACTCAACGCTTTTAGATAAAGAACCTATTATAATAGCTCTTTCTCTGCTTTCTGGTACTCCAAAGTTCTTAGCATTCAATACCCCATAATTTATTATATAACCTAAAGAAGAAAATTTTTCTATAATTAAATCTTTAAAATATCCATTCTCAGAGTTAAGAATATTCTTAACATTTTCAATTACGAATATTTCTGGTTTTATTTCTTTAACTAATTCAAAATACTCTAAAAACAAAAAATTTCTAGGATCATCTAATCCTAAGTTTTTTCCTTTTAAACTAAATCCTTGACATGGTGGTCCACCCACTATCATATTTACATTTAATCTTTTAGCTATGTCAATAACTTCTTTTTTTATCTCACTATTAGTAATATCTCCTGTAATAACGTAAGCATCAGGAAAATTACATTTAAATGTATTAGTAGCATACTCATCAATATCAAGTGCTTCAACTGTTTTAATATTTTTTACATTGTCAAGTCCAGATGAAAATCCCCCAGCTCCTGAAAATAAATCCAATACATTAAATCTCATATTACCGCCTCCGATTGAGGGACTTTTTTATCTTACCTCAAAATAATTATAGCACTATCCAAACTTTAAAACAATACAAATAGAATCAATCGTGCTATAATTATTAGTGAGGTGACATATATGCATACTTTAAAAGTAAGTGATTTTATAAATAATAACCAATCTCCTTTTGTACTAGGAGCTTTCTATTCAAGGTATCTCTTTACAGCTGATAACAAATATATTTATACATATGGCTGGTTTAGAAAAACTGCTGTAATTGAAACAGATATTAAATATGAAGATTATTTTGATGAATATATTAAAGTAATTAACGAAGAATCAATTCCTAATCCAAACTGGATTTTAGCAGAAGATTTACCGAGCAATATAAAAGTTTCTTCAGGTTTAAAAAGGTTTAAAACTGAGTTTTATTTTTTAGAAAATGATCTAAATCTTACTCCTGAAAGTTTTTATAATAAATTATATGCCAAAATAGTTACAGAAAGTTGGGTTTATGATCAAGATTTAAGCGAAAGCAAAAAAGCATTTATCCGTGGATTTATGGAACTACGTGGAAGCATTGATACAACTGCTAATTATCTAACTCAAGATTATTACTATAATTCATTATTCGAAATAAGAAAAGCTAGAGTATTAATTGATTTAATGTCTATTCCTTATAATGTAATTAATTTAAACTTTAGACAATTACAAAATCAATTTGTTACTGGAGAAAATAAAAGAAACACTCAATTTAGGCCTAATTTATGGTGGTATGTATCAAATATTGGTATACTTAATAGATATAAAGCTGAGATATTTTATAAATCTAGAAATGCTCAGGTAAGAGAAATTGATAATAATGTATTATATTTTTATGAGGATGGACATAAAATGAGAAGTAACAATACTTTTGAAAATAGATTATCTTTCTATATAACAAAAGTATTTGATAAGAACTTAACAGAAAATGAAATAATATCATTAAGAAATAGTCTAGGATTTGATAATGAAAATGGTACATCTGTAAGAAATTTATCTCTTGCTGACTTAGTTAGAACAATTAAACCTGATGAATGTGCAGGTTGTAAAGACGACTACGATATCAAAGATAGAACTTATATAAGTAATAGAACTGGCAGATATTATTTTGAAATTCATCATGTTATATCAATCGGAGATAATAAAAGTCTAGATGACGAAAACAATATGGTTAAGTTATGTCCAACATGTCATAGACTATTAAAACGTGGATCAGGCACTAAAGAAAATCAAATTGAATTAATTAAAAAAATATTTAAACATGAACCAAACTGTTATGAATTTGCTAAACACTTCTTCGATACAGATGACTACAATTCTATTATAGAAAAAACTTATGAAAGCTTAAACTAATTTAAAAAGACATAATTTCAGCGATTATGTCTTTTTATATTTATTTCATACGAGACACAGTTAAGTTAACGAGACAAACTAATTTTCAATAATAAAGGGATTTTCTAGAGAGCCATCTCCATCTGAAGTAATTTTAACATCACTTGTTAGATAAAAGACTGGACGAACCGCAGACGCAGTGTCCACACCGCCGTCGTTCACGTCGCCATCATCATCCACAAACCACGCAGTGAAGCCACCGTTATCGTCACCAAAACGGGCAAGGGTCCATTCCCAAGTGTCCGTAGATGTATAATTATTATTTTGATGCATCCAACCTGTTTTTAATGTTGAATAGTCTGCCCATGTTAGTGATAATGCACCTGATCCCAATGACATTAGATAATCGCTTACATACATTATGCCTATTTTTCCACTTGGAGTTGTCCATTCTCCACCATTACAATTTATTGCTGTTTCATTGTAGTTCTTACATAATGTCTCTGATGATGTTTTATGCATTTCATTTAGATATACTCCTTTTGTTGTTGAATAATAATAAACTGGATTATTTGTTTGATCTTCAAGTGTTTTTGTATTTACTGAACTCCATGTCCAATTTTCTATTTTATTTGACCATTCTGTATTTTGTAAATAATCGTATGTTGTATTTGTTAGGAATCCAGAACCATTTAAACTTGCATATAATGTACTATCTTCCCAGTTAACATCTGCATCTGTTGAGTTCCACGCATATGAACCTAGTTGTTTATATTTAATTAGTTTAACATGATTTTCTCCGTTTGCATCTGAGAATACTCCTAATACTCTATACATGTATTTATCTTGATTCGCTGTACATGTTGCTTTATCTGTTGTACCAAAACATATAAAGTTATTTGGATTAGTACTTGTTCCTACTGCGCCACTTCCTGCATATCTATAGCCATCTCCTTCTAGTCCACTTTGCCATAATTTTCCACTTGCGATTAATTGATCTGCTAGTGGTGTTGAATCAGCATGTAACTTACAAGAAAATGCTTTTTGATCTCCACTTGTATATGGTTCTATTTTTATTGTGTATGAATTACCTACTAGTTTATCTTGAGTACTAGATGTATTTGTTATACTACTTGTTAGTGGTATTGATACACTATTTCCTTTTGTTAAATTTTTGATTTCTCCACTTACTATGATTCCATTTGTTCCAGCAGTAGTAAGTTCCTTAAGAGTCATTGTCTTATCTCCAACTACTACTTTTACATCATTATCTGAATTATCAGTGATTGGATTTGTTACTGTCGCTGTTACTTTATAATTATAAGTACAATCTAGTGCTTCATCTCCTTCTGGTAATTGTGCTGTTGCTAATGTATAATT
>CAKOMQ010000038.1 GCA_934096715.1 uncultured Bacilli bacterium | reverse complement strand
TTGCCGGGAATTGGCTCCTTTATTATATCAAAAAGCCGCACCCTAGTGGTGCGGTTCAAATTTCAATTTAGGAAAAATTATCAAAATAATGATAATTTTTTTCATAAAAAAAAGGAAATCCGATATTTTTCTCGTATATATAAAGTGAAAGGAGAAAAATATATGGAAAAAATTATTGAGTTTTTAAAAAAGAATATTTTATTGGTTGTAAGTATTCTTATTATCATTGTTCTAGGGGGATTAAGTGGATATTTCTACTATCTTTATAGTGTCACAGATACGATAGAATGTCCTAAATGCGAGATTAATAATGATAGTGAACTTGACAATAATAAGGTATTTGTTGACGTCAAAGGTAGTGTCAAGAATCCAGGTGTTTATGAAGTTGAGTCAACTAGTATCATAAATGACGTTATAAAACTTGCTGGTGGTTTTAAAAGTAATGCTTATAAAAATAATATAAACTTAAGTAAAAAGGTTAGTGATGAATTAGTTATTTATGTTTTTTCTAAGTATGAATATAGTCTTTTAAATAAAGAGAAAACTACTCAAGAAGAGTGCACTAGTAGTACTTATAATATTGATAATTGTAAAGATTCATCAATGATTGTAAGTGGTAAAGATGATACTAAGAAAACTGATTCTACTAATCAAGATAATAAAGTGGATGAATTAAAAGTTATTAATATTAATACTGCTACTACTCTTGAACTTATAACTCTTCCAGGACTTGGGGAAAAGAAAGCAGAAGCAATAATCAAGTACCGAGAAGAACATGGTAATTTTGAAAAAACAGAAGATATAAAAAATGTAAGTGGAATAGGTAATTCTTTATATGAATCAATTAAAAATCTTATTACAGTCTAAATTATTTTATTTTATCTTATTTTTATTTATATTTATTTATGCAATAATTAATGTATATGTAATAACTTATTATAGTAAGTACGCTCTAAATACAACAAGTATTAATGGTTATGTAAAGAATATAAAGAAAAGTGATAAAAAAATTAGTTTAACTGTTTCTGGTAAGGAAGATATTATTTGTAATTATTATCTAAAAGATAAAGATAAAGATAAAGATATAAATACAAATAATATTATTGGTAGTAAAATAAAATTAACAGGTAAAATAAAAGAAGTTAAGAATAACACTGTACCTAATAATTTTAATTATAAAAAATATTTATATAATAAAAAAATCTTTTATACTTTTACTATAGAAGATTTTTCTTATAAAGAAAGTCATAATATATTTTATATTATTAAAAATAAATTAAGTAAGTCTCTAGAAAATGATAGTAAAGTTTATGAATATTTAAACTTATTTATACTTGGTAATAAAGTATATTTGGATAGTGAAATGTATGATTTATATTTAAGTAATGGAGTAGTGCATTTATTTGCCATATCGGGTATGCATATAAGTTTGATTACTTTAGTACTTGATAAAGTTTTGAGATTTAGAAAGAAAAGAATATTTATTACATCATTTCTATGGCTATATGCATTTTTAGTATCATTCTCTATCTCTATACTTAGAAGTGTTTTATTTTATACCTTAAAATACTTATTAGATATTTTAGATGTTAAAATAAGCAATAAGAAGATACTATTTTTAGATGCTTTTATTCTACTATTATTAAATCCATTTAATATATTAGACGTAGGTTTTTTGTATTCATTTTCTTGTTTAATAGGAATATTTTATTTTTGTAAATCTACTAATCATTATTTAAAAGATTTACTTAATGTTAGTTTAGTAACTACTATATTCACTTTACCTATAACAGCAAGTATAAATTATGAAATAAATTTATTTAGTATTATTAATAATCTTATATTTATACCACTTGTTACTTTTATTATATATCCGATGAGTATTATAACTTATATATTACCTATATTATCTAATATTTATGTTGTACTTATTAATATTATGGAATCATTAAATAGTTTTTTTGCAAACATAAAACTATTCACATTTGTTATTCCTAAATTGCCTATAGTTATTTGGTTTGTTTATTACTTAATTATATTTAAACTCAGTAGTATAAAGAAATGGTACATCTTTTTAAGCATATTCTTAGTTATAATTATGATTAGTTTGAAGCTAGATAGGAATAGTTATGTATATTTTATTGATGTATCTCAAGGAGATTCAAGTCTTATTAAGATGAAAGATAAAGTTATCTTGATTGATTCAGGAGGACTTGTTAATAGTAACTATCATGTTAGCAGTAAAACAGTTAAATTACTTAAGAGCTTAGGTATTAAAAAAATAGACTACTATATTATTAGCCATGGCGATTATGATCATATGGGTGATAGTATTTATCTAATTAATCATTTTAAGGTAAATGAAGTAGTCTTTAATTGTGGCCCGTATAATGATTTGGAAAATAAATTAATATGGGTCTTAGACAAAAAGAAGATAAAGTATCGTTCTTGTATTAAAGAATTAAATATTGATAATAATAAACTCCATTTTTTACAAACAAAAGAATATGATAATGAAAATGAAAATAGTAACGTTATATATACAGAGTTAAATGGTTATAAGTTTATATTTATGGGAGATGCAGGAGTAGAGAAAGAAAAAGATATACTAGAAAAATATAATGTTTCAAAAATTGATGTATTAAAAATTGGTCATCATGGAAGTAAAACAAGCAGTGATAAAAGTTTTATAGATGAAATGAATCCTAAATATAGTGTTATATCAGTGGGTGCTAATAACAGATATGGTCATCCAAATAAAGAAGTGTTAGATAATTTAGATAATTCAAAAATATATAGAACAGATCAAGATGGAAGTATTATGTTTAAGATTAAAAATGATAAATTAAAAATTGAGACTTGTAGCCCATAGAAAGGAATAGATATGATAGAAGAAATAGATAAAACATATGAGCAAATAGAAAACAAGATATTAAATCATGAAATATATCAAAACGTAAAAGATTATTCAAAAATAAAGGAAAAAATAAAAACATATTTAGAAGTTGGAGAACTACTTAAAAACGTGGATACTAAGTATGGAAAAAATGTAATAAAGGACTATTCTAAAAGATTAACAAATAAATTTGGTAAAAAATATACACCATCATTATTATATAAAATTAAACAATTTTATAATATAATTGAAAAAGTCCCGACATTGTCGGGAAAGTTAACATGGAGTCATTGGTATGAAATGTTATCATTTGATGATATAAATAAAATAGAATATTATGTCAATCAATGTGAAGTTTACAATTTAGATGTTAGACAATTAAGAAATAAAATAAAATCTAATGAGTATGAAAGATTACCTGTTGAAACTAAAAACAAAATAGTTTCTAAAGATAAAGTTGAAATAAAAGATTTAGTTCCAAATCCTATATTAATCAAAAATAAAAATAATATAGAAATAGTTACTGAAAAAGTATTGCATCATTTAATATTGGAAGATATAGAATCATTTATGCAAGAACTTGGGATTTCATTTAGTTTTATAGGTAGTGAATATAAAGTCAAAATAGGTGATAGAAATCATCATATTGATTTGCTATTATATAATATCAAATATAACTGCTATGTTGTAATTGAGTTAAAAGTAACAGTGTTTAAAGTAGAATATATTTCACAAGTTCAAAAGTATATGAATTATATAGATAAAAATATAAAAGAGCAATTTAATAATGATACAATGGGAATATTAATTTGTAAGAGAGAAAATAAATTTGTAATAGAATATTGTTCGGACAAAAGGATTGCTGTTAGAGAATATGAATTAGTATGATATAATAATCTTAAGGAAAGAAAAGGTTATTTATGACGATAAAAGATTTAAATAATGAATATGATAAATTGCAATTAGTTTATGGCTCTCGAGAACTAGATTCTATTTATAATGGTGGTTGTGAAGAAAATCCTGATATCTGTTTTGTATTTATGAATCCAACTGGCAAAAACATTGCTAGTCTAAAAACTTGGCATGGAAGAAAATCACCATGGCTTGGAACTAAAAATATTTGGAAATTATTTTATCATGTTAATTTACTTAGCGAAGAATCTTATAATAAAATTCTTGAGATGAAACCTAAAGATTGGGATTATGATTTTTGTGACTATATTTATGATGAAATAAATAATAATAAAGTATTTATTACTAATTTAGGTAAGTGTACCCAGGTAGATGCAAGACCACTAAGAAATGAAGTATTATCTAAATATTTAGATTTTCTATTTAAAGAAATAGATATAATTAAGCCAAAAGTGATTATAACATTCGGTAATCAAGTTAGTTCAATTATTCTTAATAAAAAAGTATCTGTGTCTGAAACTAGAAAGCAATCCCATGAGTTAGTAGTTAATAATAATACTTATAAAGTTTATCCAGTTTATTATCCTGTAGGCAACGGTATATTTAATATAGATAAGTCTATAGAAGATATAAACTGGATAATCAATAATGAGATTAAGTAAAATTGCAACTAGTTGCTGCCATATTTTAGAAACAATGTCGGAAATTCCGACGATGATAATCTAAATTGCTATATTTTTATGGTTATAAGGGCAATCAATCTATTTAGGATAATGTGAAATATATATTAGATTTAAATAAGCTTTGAAAGAATGTGTAATAATGAATTATGATAATGAGATAACTGTAGAAGTTAATACTAATATAAATAATTTAATTAAAATTCTTGAAAGTAAGGGATTTAAATTAAATAAACTTACAATTTAAACAATATTTATTTAATTAATAAAAGAGATAAAAATAATGAATTAAAACAAAATTAAACTGGTAAGAAAGCCCTACTAGTTCAGAAAGAAATAATAAATAATTTACAAAAGATATATAAAGAAGTGAAAAACATGAGTATGTATCATAAAAAGAAAATGAGAGTTGAAAGTAAAAATAATAGTTAAGAAGAAAACTTAATTAAAACTTCTATCAACTGGTATAAACAGAATTATTGATGAAGCAATAAATAAGGAGATAGAAATGAAGAAAATTGGAGATAGATATACTAATAGTATTTTTGAAAATATTAAACATATAGCTGAATATGGAAATGAATATTGGTATGCTAGAGAGCTTTCAAAAGTTTTAGAATATAAAGACTAGCGAAAAATCTCGGTAATAAAAATTATTATAGGTTTTAATACTAGCAATATGTGCTAAAAGTATACTCGCCGGCTGTAAAGTCGGCATAGGAGGAATAAAATATATGAAAGTAATTAAACATGAAAATGAATTCGGATTAATTATATCTTTTCAAGAATTAGATAAACAATTTGATGTATCATTTAGTGGTAATGGTGATTTATATTGGATAATTCGTTCTGAAAACGTAAATGATGATAATAATTTTATAATTACTAAAGAAAATTATGAAGTCTATAGATTATTTGAAGAATTATTTGATGATATTGAAAATATTAAAATATTTGATGATGAAGAATATATTACTTTTTA
>CAKOMQ010000037.1 GCA_934096715.1 uncultured Bacilli bacterium | reverse complement strand
AACCCCAATTCAATATAAAATCGAATCAGGGTTTTAAAGTATCTTTTTTAACTGTCTACTTTTTATTGACTAGTTTAATATAGTTTCTAATTATTCAAAGAACAACTTATTGCTTTATTATTACCATCTATGTAAGGTACAATAGTTATTTTAAAACTATTGCTAGCTAAATCATCTTGAGTAGTACTACTATTAGTAACACTAGCACTTATCGGTACCTTATATTCTATACCACTTTCAATACCGGTAATAGTGTCACTTACTATAACACCAGTACTACCTGCTACAAGAATTTCTTTTAATGTATATGTTTTAGTACCTATAGTAATTTTTACATCATTATCACTATTATCAGAAATAGGTTTACCAACACTTGCAGTTAATTTATATTTATAAGTACATTTAATTACTTCATCACCTTCAGTTAGTAGTATTGTAGTTAAATTATATGAAGGATCAGTTGTAAGTGGTGTTCCGATACTGTCAGTATTAGCATAATAAGTTACTCCCTTGTATTCTTCACTCATTTCATCACTAACAAACTTGATAAATAAATTACTTACACCATTAATCATGGCAACTGTACCAAATTTTTTAGTACTACCACTTGCCTTTGATGAAGTATTATCTGTAACAGAATTAATACTAAAATATGCATAAGCACTTCCGAATACAAAAAGTATTAAAGTAACAACAAGTATTATTATATAAATTATTTTTTTATCTTCTTTCATACTTACCAACTCTCTATTAATATAAAAAAATTATAACACATTCTTCACTTAAAAACTACACATTTGTGTAGCTTTATATTAATATCCTTTTTCTTTATAATATTCAAATAGTTCTTTAAATCTATTATAGTGTACAACTTCTCTTTGTCTTAAGAATAAAAGTGGCGCAAGTAATTCTTCATCATTAGTAAGATCTATTAAGTTTTCATAAGTAGCTCTAGCTTTTTGTTCAGCAGCCATATCTTCCATCAAGTCAGCAAGTGGATCAGCTGTAACTGCAAAATAACTAGCAGTAAATGGAATGCCTGACGCATCAGTTGGATATATACCTTTATTATGATCAGCATAATAAGAGCCTAATCCTGCTTCTTCAAGTTCTTTTACAGTTGCATCTTTAGTAAGTCCATGTACAATTGCACAAATCATTTCACAATGTCCAAGTTCTTCAGTTGCTATATCATTAAGAAGTGCTCTACCATAATCATCTGGCATAGTAAACTTTTGACTAAAATATCTCATAGCAGCACTTAATTCTCCATTAGCACCACCAAATTGAGTTAATATATATTTAGCCATCCTTAAATCTTTCTTCTTAATATTAACAGGATAGTTTAAATGTTTCGTATACTTAAACATACATGCTACCCCCATTTCCTTCCCATGGCCAATCTTCTAACCAATTGAAACGTGAATTAACTGAGTCACATACTTCTAAAGAACCATACTTACTTATATATTCTTCACGAGCTTTTAACTCACTTTCTACTAACATTTTAAATACTTCATGCATATTATTATCATCTGGATGCAAATCTAAGTAAAGATTTAAATCATTTATAGCAAATGAATATTGCATTACATTTAAAAGAGCAGCTTCTTTTTCAGTTTTGGGTTCTATATTCATATAAGTATAATTCTTATATGGTATATATTCATTTTTAAACATATTACCTTTTAAGAAGCCAACTTTGCTACTCTCTAGTAAATCTTCTTTATTAGGGTTAGTAATACCACTTATATTTAAGAATGTTACATCAAAGTTATTATCATCAAATAACATATAAAAATACCTCCTAGTGTATACTATGAGATATTTTAATTAGTTTCTAGTAAATTTACCCATTTATATTTTCATATTCATATATTTCTAATATTTTCTTAATATTATTTATATTAAATCCTTTATCACTATTGGTTACTATATTCTTACTTAATATCTTACCTTCTCTTACATATATAAAAGCAGGTGTTTTATTTATATTAGTTCCTAATATACTATTAAGATTATTCAAATAATTTGGATCATCTAATTTATCAGTAATATCTATATAATAGAAATTGTCTGCTATTTCATAGTTATCTATTATATTTTTTAATTCTACTTCAATATTATATTCATCTAAATCATGCCTATAACCTATAAATATAAAGTAATTACTAGGAGTCTCACTTATAACTTGTTTTAAAGTATTTAAATCAGTTATCTGATTACTTATAGTATTAGTACTAATTAAATAACTATTCATATATTTTTCTTCTTGTTTTACTTGATACCAAGAGAATATATACAATACTAAAAGTATTCCACCTACTAATATAAGTATAGATAATATATAATTCTTAATACTTACCTTCTTATTTTCTTCTTTTTTCTTTGCCATAATATTCACTCCTATTCATCATCTTTCTTATCTAATTTTACTAATACTTCTCTTGGTTTAGAACCATTCTGCGGTCCTACTATACCACGATCTTCCAAAAGATCCATTACTCTAGCCGCCCTATTATATCCAAATCTAAACTTTCTTTGAATAAGCGATGCACTTATTTTGCCATTTTGGATAGCAAACTCTACTACTTCATTATATTGTGGTTCTTCATAACCATCTTCTCCACTACCAGAACCACTACTAGTAGAAGAAGGTGCTGTTGGATTCATAAGTTCATCATCATACTTAGCATTTATTTGTTTACTACAATAATTAATTAATTTATTAATTTCATCATCTGATATAAAACAACCTTGGATACGTAAAGGAGTATTCTCACCCATTGGTAAATATAACATATCACCTTTACCAAGTAATTTTTCAGCTCCAGATGCATCAAGTATTGTTCTCGAATCTATTTGACTAGCTACAGCAAAAGATATACGAGATGGAATATTAGCTTTAACTACACCTGTAATAATATCTGTAGATGGTCTTTGAGTTGCTACTATTAAATGAATTCCGGCAGCACGAGCCATTTGAGTAATACGCATAATAGAATCTTCTACTTCTTTACTAGCTACTAACATCAAATCAGCAAGTTCATCTATTATTACTACTATGTAAGGCATCTTACTTAAAGGGCTTTCAGGATTCTTTTTATTTTCCTTTTCAATATAACTATTATATTCACTTATTTTTTTAACTCCAGTATCAGAGAATTTCTCATATCTCTTTTCCATTTCTGACACTATCTTTTGTAACACTATACTAGCTTTCTTAGGATCAGTTACGACTGGACAAAGCAAGTGTGGTGTTCCATTATAATTAGATAACTCTACTTTTTTAGGATCCACTAGTACTAGTTTAACATCACTAGGTTTATATCTCATAAGGATAGAACATATCATTGAATTAACACAGACACTCTTACCACTACCAGTTGAACCTGCTACTAAAAGATGGGGCATCTTTGCTATATCTGCAACAATTGAATTACCCATTAAGTCTTTACCAAGAGCTACTAATATATTATTATCAGATTTTTCTTTACTAGTAGCTTCTAGTATCTCTCTTATAGGAACACTCATTACATGTTGATTAGGTATCTCTATACCAACAGTACTTTTACCTGGTATTGGAGCTTCAATTCTTACATCTTTAGCAGCTAGTGCCAAAGCAATCTCCTTATTAATAGAACTTATTCTACTAACTTTTGTTCCACTTGGTACAGTTAATTCATACTGAGTAACTGCTGGTCCTACATGTATTTCAACTACTTTAGCTTTTATATCAAAATCATTAAGTACTCTTTCTAATATTTGTTTATTATTAAGAGTCACATCATTATTATTAACTTTCTTTTCTTGTTTAATTGGATTAAGTAAACTAAATGTAGGTAGTTTATAAGTATCACTCTTACTAGAGTCATAACTATCATCTTTAATCTCTGTATCTAAACTTTCAACTACTTTCTTATTACTATTTTTAATTTCATCTATACTAGTAATAATTATCTTATCATCTTTTTCTATCTTTTTATTTATAACAGGAATTTCTTCTTCATCATCATTATCTTCTATTTCTGTAACTTTATACTCTTTATTATCTTCTTTTATTTCCTTTTTAACTTTCTTAAATAATGATTTAATCTTATCAAATATATCTGCAAGAGTTATATCAAATAACATTATAAATCCAAATATACTTAAAAGTACCAATATTATTATTGTGCCTGTTCTATCAAATAAGGCATATAAAAGTGATAAAAATAATCCTCCAATAATTCCCCCACCAATATTTGGAGTTGTTGTACTAGTTAAAGTACTAGTAACATCAACACTGTTCATTGTTTCTAAATAAGTATCAAAGAAATGTTTAAGTATATCTTTATAACTAGTTATATTTTCTAAGTATCCAAAATGTGCATGTGTAAGTAATACCAAGATTAATATATATAACCCTACTAATTTAGTATTAAAGAACTTTGGCATACTCCTTTTAAATAACATATAAAATCCAACTAATACTACAAATATTATTAAGACAGCAAAATAAGTACCAAACAAAAACATAGTAAACATTTTTAAATATTTACCAACTAAACCTATACCACTTGCTATTATACCTAAGACAATTAAGATTAATCCAAGTAATTCAACGCTTATAGTTTTATTTTTAGTTTCTTTACTCTTTTTTCTTTTTGCCATCTACTCTCACCATTATAATTATAACTTATTTATTACTCTTTTACAATTAGAAAGACAAAAACTTTACAAAAGAAAAACCCTACATTAAACAAAAAAACACAAAAATTCGGCTTCACCGAATTTTATCGTCCGACAATTTGTCGGACTCATTAATATCTTTTTTAATTGTATTCATTTATACAATTGATATCTTATATCAATTATAGTTTAATATAGGTACATTTATTGAAGTTATATAAGTGTATTATTTATAAAACTTTATAGTATCTTTTATACGAAACACAGTTAAGTTAACGAGATCTAACAAGACCGAACGCCCTATTGGATCATGAACGGATTGTCCAAAGAACCTTCACCGCTTAAAAACGCTTGATTCGATGTAAGATAGAAGACTGGGCGAGCGCCATACGTATCGTCCACATAGCTGTCACCTACTTCACCGTCATGAAATAGATACCACGCCATGAAGTCGCCACTATTATCCCCAATAAGAGAAAGAGTCCATTCATAATCAGAGACGGAAGAATCATTATTACTTTGATGCATCCATCCTGTTTTTAATGTTAAGTAATCTGTTGATACTGTTAGTTTTAAAGCACTTGACCCTAATGACAATACATAATCACTTGCGTACATTAAGCCTATCTTGGCACTTAGTGTTGTCCATGCTCCACCATTACAGTTTACTGAATCACCATTAACATTTGTACATAATGTACCATTTGATGTCTTATGCATCTCATTTAGATAGATTCCTTTTGTTATTGAATAATAATAAAATGGATTATTAGTTTGATCTTCATATGATTTTGTGTTTACTGCACTCCATGTCCAGTTTTCTATTTTATTTGACCATTCTGTATTTTGTAAATAATCATATGTTGTGTTTGTTAGGAAATAACTTCCGTTAAGTCCTTTATACATATCACTATTTTCCCATGATATATCTGCTGTTCTGTCTGCATTCCATGCATATGTAGAGCTTAATTGTTTATATTTAATTAGTTTAACATGATTTTCTCCACTTGCATCAGAAAATACTCCTAGTACTCTATACATGTATTTATCTTGATTTCCAGTACATTCTGTTTTATCTGTTGTACCAAAACATATAAAGTTATTTGGATTAGTATTAGTTCCTACTGCACCACTTCCTACATAACGATATCCATCTCCTTCTAGTCCGCTTTGCCATAAGTTTCCACTTGCTATTAATTTATCAGCAAGTGGTGTTGAATCAGCATGCAACTTACAAGAGAATGCTTTTTTATCTCCGTTTGTATATGGTTCTATTTTTATTGTGTATGAATTACCTACTAATTTATCTTGTGTATTTACTGTATTTGTTACACTACTTGTTAGTGGTATTGATACACTTTGTCCTTTTGTTAAGTTTTTGATTTCTCCACTTACT
>CAKOMQ010000036.1 GCA_934096715.1 uncultured Bacilli bacterium | reverse complement strand
GTAACAGGTAAAGCAAACAGCTTAGGAAATCCAACAATGCAAATTAAAACATCTAAGTTATATCTAAATTTAGATGCTAGTCTTATGAGTCAAGCAAATGCCGGTAAGACTTATTATGCTAATGAAAACGAGAGTGGATTAGCACTAACTACTAATCCAAATTACACATTAGCAACAGCAAGCTTGCCAGAAGGAGATGAAGTACTAGACTGTACTTATAACTATAAGGTAACAGCTACAGTAACAACAGCAATAACAGATAACTCAGATAATGATGTAAAAGTAGTAGTTGGAGATAAGACCATGACTTTAAAAGAATTAACAACTGCTGGAACTAATGGAATCATAGTAAGTGGAGAAATCAAAAACTTAACAAAAGGAAATAGTGTATCAATACCACTAACAAGTAGTGTAACAAATACCGCAAATACTCAAGATAAACTAGTAGGTAATTCATACACAATAAAAATAGAACCATATACAAGTGGAAATACAAAAGCATTTTCTTGTAAGTTAAGATACAAAATTGATACAACAAAATCACTTGCACAAAATTTAGTTGATAGTGGATGGTTATGGCAAAGTAATTTAGAAGGAGATGGATATAGATACACAGGAAGTGGCAGGGTAGGAACTAGTACTAATCCAAACAACTTTATCTGCTTCGGTACAACAGATAAATCTGCTTGTACAGCAAATAAAGATAAATATATGTATAGAGTATTAGGAGTGTTCTCTGATACAAATGAAAATAACCATGTTAAATTAATCAAATATAAACAATTAGAAAAATATGCATGGAATTCAGATTCTAAAACAGATATATCATGGGAAAACAGTGATATGTATAAAGGACTAAATGGAAGTTATTTCTTAGCAAATACTACATATGATTACTTGCAAAACACAACATGGTCAAATAAAATAGAAAACTGGACATGGAGTGCAGTAAATACAAAAACATTCGATAAAAGTAGTGGTCCATACTATTCAAAAGTAACGACGCAAGAAATGTATTTACATGAAATGAATAGAACAGGAAAAGCGAGTACAGTAGGAGAATGGACAAATCCTGTTGCAAAAATAGGATTAATGTATGCAAGTGATTATCAGATGTCATTGGGTTCAAGTGCTTTAACACTAATAGGATTATCAGATAAGGCTACACTAAAAACAGGCTGGATACATCAAAGTAATAATGATACATCTAAGTCAACTATTGAATGGACACTTTCCCGTTTTGGGTATAATTTTGGCAGCTTCGATGGTTGGAATGTGTATAGTGATGGTTTCACGGGCTTTAACGCTTTGGCTAACTCCTTTGGTGTCCGACCAGTATTCTATCTTTCAACATATACTAAGGTTTCTAGTGGAGATGGCAGCCTAGGAAATCCATTTATCATTCAAGAATAACTGTAAAAAGTCTGGATATAAGTGACAAGGTTATGTCTAATTTATTGTCTAGGCTTTTTTTTTATGGTAAAATCAAGTAGGTGAGTAAAAAATGGCAAAGTATGATGAATCATCAATTAAGATATTGGAAGGACTAGAAGCAGTCCGTAAAAGACCAGGTATGTATATTGGTAGTACTGATAAAAGGGGTATGCATCACTTGGTATGGGAAATTGTTGATAATGCGATAGATGAAGTAATTAATGGATATGGAGATACTATTAAAGTTACCTTAAATAAAGATGGAAGTGTAACAGTAGCGGATAATGGTCGTGGAGTACCTATTGGGTTGCATGAAAGCGGAAAGTCTACTCCTGAAGTTATTTATACAGTGCTTCATGCTGGTGGTAAGTTTACAAGTGATGGTTATAAAGTTAGTGGTGGACTTCATGGTGTAGGAGCAAGTGTAGTTAATGCTTTATCTACTTGGATGGATGTTACAATTTATAGGGATGGATGTATTAGTAATATTCGTTTTAAAGATGGTGGTGTAGTTGAAAAGCCACTTACTAAGATTGGTGAAAGTAAGAAAACTGGTACAATAGTTACTTTTTTACCTAATCCAGAAATATTTAAAAACTGTCAATTTTCTTATACAACTATTAGAGAAAGAATGCAAGAAAATGCATTTTTACAATCTGGTTTAAAAGTAGAAATAAATGATGAAGAAGATAATAAACATGAAAGTTTTTGTTATGAAAATGGACTTGTTAGTTTTGTAGAATATATAAATGAAGATAAAACTACTTTAAATAAAGTATTATCTTTTAGTGGTAAGAAGAATAATATGGAAGTTGATATAGCACTTCAATATACAAATACTTATAATGAAAATATTTTGTCATTCGTAAATAATGTTAAGACAGTTGATGGTGGTACGCATGAAGTTGGATTTAAAACAGGTATTACTAAAGCATTTAATGATTATATAAAAGATAATAAATTACTTAAAGGTTCTACACTTGATGGAAGTGATGTCCGTGAAGGATTAACTGCTGTTATAAATATGAAGATACCTGAAAATATTTTGCAATTCGAAGGACAAACAAAAGGAAAACTAGGAACACCTAGTGCTAAAAGTGTTACAGAAGCTATTACTTATGAACAAATTAAATTTTTCTTAGAAGAGAATAGAGAAATAAGTATGACTATTCTAGAGAAGGCTAATAAGAGTAAGGAAGCAAGAATTGCTGCTAGAAAAGCGAGAGAACAAGCTAGAAATGGAAAGAATAAAAGTAAGATAGAGAAGAATTTAAGTGGTAAACTTGCTCCTGCTCAAGGAAAGAATGCTAAGATAAATGAACTTTTTTTAGTAGAAGGTGATAGTGCCGGTGGTTCTGCTAAATCAGGAAGAGATAGAAAGTTCCAAGCAATACTTCCACTTCGTGGTAAAGTAATAAATACTGCAAAAGCTAGTATGGATGATATAATGAAGAATGAAGAAATAAATACTCTTATTCATACTATTGGAGCAGGAGTAGGATCTACTTTTGATGTAAGTGAATCTAATTATGATAAAGTTATTATTATGACCGATGCCGATGTAGATGGGGCACATATTCAAATACTTTTACTTACATTCTTCTACTATTTTATGCGTAGTCTTATTGAAGAAGGAAAACTATATATAGCACTTCCACCTTTATATGGATTATTCTATTCTAAAGAACACTACTATGCTTATACAGATGAAGAATTAGATGAGATAAAGAAAAGTCATACTGGTAAGTGTAATATTCAAAGATATAAAGGTTTAGGTGAGATGGATGCTCATCAATTATGGGATACTACTATGAATCCAGATACTAGAACACTTATTAGAGTTAAAATAGAAGATGCAGCACTTGCTGAGAAAAGAGTGAAGATACTTATGGGAGATAAAGTAGAGCCACGTAAAGAATGGATTGAAGAGAATGTAGTTTTTACTATGGAAGATGAGTTTAGGGGGTAAATAATGGAAACAGTACTAAAGAAAATACAAGATTATGCCCTAGAAGAAATAATGGGATTAAGATTTGGTGCTTATGCCAAAGAAATTATTCAGGATAGAGCGATACCTGATGTAAGAGATGGTTTAAAACCTGTTCAAAGAAGAATACTTTATGCTATGTATAAAGCTGGTAATACTTATGATAAACCACATATTAAATGTGCCGCTACTGTCGGAGATGTTCTTGGTAAGTTTCATCCTCATGGAGATTCAAGTGTCTATGATGCGATGGTTAGAATGTCTCAGTGGTGGAAACAAAATGAAATACTAGTAGATATTCATGGTAATAATGGTAGTATGGATGGAGATGGAGCGGCAGCATATCGTTATACTGAAGCAAGACTTTCTAAAATAAGTAATGAATTATTATGTGACTTAGATAAAGATACAGTAGAGTGGGCTCCTAACTTCGATGATCGTTTTTTAGAGCCAACTGTCCTTCCAGCTAAGTTTCCTAATTTACTAGTTAATGGTGCGAATGGTATAAGTGCTGGATATGCAACTAATATACCGCCACATAATCTAGGAGAAATAATAGATGCTACTATTAAAAGAATTGATAGTCCTAATTGTCATTTTGATTCTATATTGGAAATTGTAAAAGGGCCAGATTTTCCAACTGGTGGTATAGTTGAAGGTAAAAAAGGAATAATAGATGCTTTTAAAACTGGTAAAGGTAAAGTAATAGTTAAGAGTAAAGTTGAATTTGCTAAAACTAAAGGTAAAGAACAAATAATTATTACTGAGATTCCTTTTGATGTCAATAAAGCAGTTCTTACTAATAAAATAGATGCTATTAGAATAGATAAAAAAATAGATGGTATGGCTGAAGTAAGAGATGAATCTGATAGAGAAGGATTAAGAATAGTAATAGATTTAAAATCAGGTGCTAATAAAGATTTAATATTAAATTATTTATATAAGAATACTGATTTACAAATAAGTTATTCATATAATATGGTATCTATTGTTAATAGAAGACCAATGACTTTAGGAATAGTAGAAATAATAGATGCTTATATTAAACATGAAACTGAAGTAATAAGAAGAAGAACAGATTTTGAACTTAAGAATGCTTTGTTAAGATATGAAATACTTGAAGGTTTAGTAAAAGTAATGAGTATATTAGATGAAGTTATTAAATTAATTAGAGCAAGTAAGAATAAAATAGATGCTAAAAATAATTTAATTAAAGAGTTTGATTTTACTGAAAGACAAGCAGAAGCAATTGTAACATTGCAATTATATAAATTAACTAATACTGATGTAACTTTAGTATTAGAAGAAAAGGATGCTTTAGAAAAAAGAATTGATTTGTTAAAAAGAATTCTTGAAAGTGAAGAAGCATTAAAACATGTTGTTAAAAATGAACTTAAAAAAGTTAAGAGTGATTATGCTACACCAAGAAAAACTAAAATAGTTGATGAAATAACAGAAATAAAAATAGATATGGAAAGCATGATTCAAAAGGAGAAAACTATAGTAGTAGTTACTAATGAAGGATATGTTAAGAGAGTAAGCCCTAAGTCTTATCAAACTGCTGATGGGGAAACTACTATGAAACCAGGAGATTATGTAAAAGGGTTATATGAAACTACTACTTTAGATACATTACTATTATTTACTAATCTAGGTAATTATTTATATATACCTGTTCATAAAATATATGAAGCTAAATGGAAAGAACTTGGTAAACATATAAGTAATTTAATACCTTTAAGTCCTAATGAACAAATAATATCTTCTACTTTATTAGAAAAAGATCAAGAATTAGTGTTATTTACTAAGAATGGTACTACAAAAAAAGTTAATATGAATGATTTAGTAGTAAGTAGATATTCTAAACCTATGACTATTATTAAACTTAAAGAAGAAGATGAACTTATAAGTGCTGATATAGTAAAAGAAGATATAATGATAATTACTCATAATGGATATTATTTAAGATATAAATCTAGTGAAATACCTTCGATGGGACCTAAAGCTAGTGGAGTTAAGGGTATTAATTTAAAAGAAGATTATGTTATAAATGGATTATCTTTTGATATAGATAATGAATACTTGAATATATATACTAATAACTATACTGCTAAAAGAGTTAAATTAGATGAATTTAAATATTTAACGCGTGGTAAGAAAGGATTATTGTTACTTAAGAAAACTAAAACAGTTACTTACTATGTAAGATTTGCTTATATTACTAATTCTAGAGATACTATAATACTTAAGAATGATATAGATATAAGTGAAGTTAAGAATAGTGATATACCTATAATGGATATTACTAGTAATGGTGGTAATATAAAACAAGCTGAAAAATATGATATATTTGTAGATTTAGTTAGTTATCAAAAAGAAGATGAAGTAAAAGTTGAAAAATTAGAAGAAGTAAAAGAAGATAAACAATTATCTATGGATAACTTCTTAAATAATTTTAAGTTATAGAAAATACACCTGTTAAATAAAATTTAATAGGTGATTTTTTATGGATAAAAAAGAAGAGTTTAAAGAGTTTATAAAAGATAAACCAGAGTTAATTGAATATGTAAAAAATAATGAAATGACATGGCAAAAATTTTATGAAATATATGATTTATATGGGGATAGTGAAAGTGCTTGGGCATCTTATCGTTCGACTGGTCCTATAAATGTTGGATCTATTAGTAATATAGTTAAAAATATAGATGTTTCATCTATTCAAAAACATGTTGAAACAGCTCAAAAAGCTTTAAATTTAGTACAAGAAATGACAGCTAAAGCACCTAGTGTGCCTGGGGTAGCTAAGACTATTAAAAGTCCTAGACCAATAAATAAATTCTTCGAGGATTAATATATGGAAAGTAATTTATATATAAAATTTTTAGAAAATGAAAAAGAAAAAAGATATTTAGATGAAAATTCTTATTGGATTAAGTATTTAAATAGAGATCCAAATAACTATTATGAATTTATAAGAGTTATGAAAGAGAAGTATAAAGAAAGACCTACAGATAAACTAGAAAGTGCTATTAATACAATAGATATTATTAATACAGTTTTAAATACAATTAAGTAACTAAAACTTGACATCATTTTTGTTAATTTTCTTATATCTAATTGACTTTACAATTCAAATATTGTAATATTAAGTTAGTAAGAATAGAGAGAGAGAGATTTAATATGAAAAAATTAAATTTAAACGAGAAAGGTTTTACTTTAATAGAATTATTAGCAGTTATTGTTATTTTAGCAATTGTTATGGTTTTAGCAAGTCAATCAGTATTACCATTTATGCGTAATGCTTCAAAAGACTCTTTCGCAATTGAAGCAAATGGTGCGATAGATGCTGCAAGTAATGCGATAAGTTTATTTAATGTTGGTCAACTTACGTTAGATGATGATCCTGGTAATGGTTTAAGAAAATATGGTACTGGTAGCTATTGCATGGAACTAAAGTTTTTAGTTAAAGAAGGATTATATTCATTAAGAAGTGATAAAGTTGGAGGTGATTCTCCAGATTATAGCGGATATGTTCTTGTTCTTAAAAGTAAAGATTCAAACACTTATAAATATAGATTAAAATTTAGAAATAAAAAATATGTTTATAATTTAAAAGAAACTGAAAATGAGACAAAATCAATTGACAAAGATTCAAAATATATAAGTGAATATGCTAGTGAAGGAGCCTTTACTTGTCCAGAAAGCCAATCATTAACTTAAGGAATTTAACATGAATAAAAAGAATCAATTACCACTTTTAATATCTGTTGTAATTATTGTCTTTATGTTTGTTTTAGTAGGTATAAGTTCTGCGTTAACGCTAAATACTAATAGAGAAAAAGCATTTAGAACTGAAGCAAATAAAGTTTTAAAAGCTAGTGTTGATGCTTCAAAAAGAAAAATAAAAATAGAAAATACTACTGAAGCTTGTAAAGTAGATAATGATCGTGTATGTTATACAATTAAGTATCTTATAGATAATGATTTATACGATGGAGATATTAATAAATATAGTGGAAAAGTTATATACGATAGTAAAAATAAAAGTTATGAATTATATTTTAAAAAAGCTGATGAATTTAGAATCATCGGTGGAAGTAGTAATGACTACAATAAAGTAGGCATTCTTGCTAGAGAAAGTTGGCAAGAAGATTATACAATATGTACTTGTAATTAACATCTTATATAGATGTTTTTTTGTAAAATGATATGTAAAATGTATTTTAAGTATTGAAATTCATAATCAAATTTGATATGATTATCTTGATAGTAAAAGAAGATAATTGATATTAATTTTAGCCCGAAATTTTTATAACTTATAGTTATAAAGTTCTCTCTCGGTACACTGGAATACGTGCTGGGGGGGGGGCAAGAAACAAACTGAAGTGTATAGAATGATTAAAGGCTAGCAATAGTCTTTTTTTAGTATATAGAAAAGGATAGGTATTATGAAAAAACTAGAAAAAAAGCAACTTATAGTTGTAGCATTCACTTTTGCATTATTATTACTAGTAGGTGGAACATATGCATATTTTAGTATTAATGCAACTAGTGATAAGACAGGGGCAAAGGTAACAGGTAAAGCAAACAGCTTAGGAAATCCAACAATGCAAATTAAAACATCTAAGTTATATCTTAATTTAGA
>CAKOMQ010000035.1 GCA_934096715.1 uncultured Bacilli bacterium | reverse complement strand
TTAATTTTAGCCCGAAATTTTTATAACTTATAGTTATAAAGTTCTCTCTCGGTACACTGGAATACGTGTTGGGGGGGGGGCAAGAAACAAACTGAAGTGTATAGAATGATTAAAGGCTAGCAATAGTCTTTTTTTAGTATATAGAAATGGGAAGGTATTATATGAAAGAAAAGAAAAAGCAACTTGTAGTTGTAGCATTCACTTTTGCACTATTACTTTTAGTAGGTGGAACATATGCATACTTTAGTATTAATGCAACAAGTGATAAGACAGGGGCAAAGGTAACAGGTAAAGCAAACAACTTAGGAAATCCAACAATGCAAATTAAAACATCTAAGTTATATCTTAATTTAGATGCAAATTTAATGAGTCAAGCAAATGCAGGTAAGACTTATTATGCTAATGAAAATGAAAATGGACTAGCACTTACTACTAATCCAAACTACACATTAGCAACAGCACAATTACCAGAAGGAGATGAAGCACTTGATTGTACTTATAATTATAAGGTTACTGCGACAGTTACAACTCCAATCACTGATAATAGTGACTCAGATGTTAAAGTAGTAGTTGGAGATAAGACTATGACTCTTAAAGAACTTACAACTGCTGGAACTAATGGAATCATAGTAAGTGGAGAGATCAAAAACTTAACAAAAGGAAATAGTGTATCAATACCACTAATAAGTAGTGTAACAAATACAGCAAACACTCAAGATAAACTAGTAGGTAATTCATACACAATAAAAATAGAACCATATACAAGCGGAGATACAAAAGCATTTTCTTGTAAGTTACATGAGCCAACATGGGCAGATCAATTAATAGCAAGTGGAAACTTATGGCAAAGTGGACTTGAAGGAGATGGTTATAGATATACAGGAAGTGGTGCAGTAGGAACATCTACTAACCCAGATAACTTTATCTGTTTTGGTACAAATGATAAATCTGCTTGTACAGCAAATCAAGATAAATACATGTATAGAGTGTTAGGAGTATTCTCAGATGCAAACGGGAATAATCATGTTAAATTAATAAAATATAAACAATTGATATCAACCGTATGGACTTTCAATGCAGATGTAAATTGGGAAGATAGTAAATTATATGCAAGTTTAAATGGTTCTGGATTCCTAACAAACACAACATATGATTATTTGCAAAATACAGAATGGTCAAATAAAATAGAAAATTGGACATGGAGCGCAGTAAATACAAAAACATATGATGGAAGTAACGGACCAAATTATTCCAAAGGTTTAACACCAAGTCAAATATATTTACATGAAATGAATAGAAGTACGAAAACAAGTACAGTGGGCGAATGGACAACTCCAAGTGCAAAAATAGGGTTAATGTATGCAAGTGATTATACATTATCATTGGGGTCAAGTGCTTTAGCACTAACAACAGGAACTAAAGCAAACAAAGACTTATTAAAAACAGGCTGGATGTATCAAGGTAATAATGACACAACTAAGCATGAATGGGAATGGACACTTTCTCGTTGTGGTGAAGGTGCCAGTGGCTACTTCTTTGCGTGGGTTGTTGATGGTATTGGTTCCGTGAGCGAGCACTACCTTACCTCTGGTGTCCGTCCAGTCTTCTATCTTACAACAAATGCTAAAACTTCCGGTGGGGAGGGAACTCTAGAAAATCCATTTATTATGGAAAATTAGTTAAAATACAAAAATAACAAAAAAAGTGTTATTTTTGTATTTTTTTGATATAATATTAGTGGGGAAAGGAGATTTAATATGAAATTATTAAAAATAATAGCGAATAATTATAAAATATGTGACAATGATTTTACTATTTCTTTTATACCTAATGGTAATAAAACAAGTGTTGATAAGGAATTTGAACTTTTAAAAATTGATGAAGATTTATATACTTTTAGTACTTTGGGTATTATAGGTAAAAATGCATCTGGTAAAACAATGACTTTAGAATTATTAGCAATTATCTATGATATATTTTCTTATTTTAGGATAAATAACACTAAGAGTTTATTTAAGTATATAGACAAACCAATCAATTTAGATATTACTTTCTATTATGAAGGATGTATTTATAGGTATTTAACAGAACTATCTAAAGATAATAATTCATCCTTAGATGATTCTATATTTTTTAGAAATGAAAAATTATTTAGAAGAGTCTATAAAAAAGCTCATGCTAGAAATTTATTTGATTATGATAAGTTTGAAGAACTAACTTTTGATATAAAATTACCACTTGATACATCTTTACTTTACACTCTATTAAAAGATATAAAATTACGTGGTGTTTATTTACCTAGTGATGATTATAGTTATAGAGATTATTTTAATGCTTTTAATATTTATAAATTACTTGATAGTAATTTAAAAATAATTACATCTTTATTAAAAATATTTGATGAACATTTAGATAATATAGTTATGGTTAATGAAGATAAATTTATTATATATTATAGAGATAAAAGTATTAAGGAAGTATCTAGTTATGATTTATATAGAATTCTATCTAGTGGTACTTCTAAAGGCTTTGGATTATTTACTTATGTAATTTATTCTTTAAAAAGTGGAACTGATTTAATTATTGATGAAATAGAAAATCATTTTCATAAAACAATTGTTGAAAATTTAGTTAATTTATACAAGGATAAATCTGTAAATACTAATAATGCTTCATTAATATTTACAACACATTATTGTGAATTATTAGATTTGTTTAATAGGAGTGATAATATTTATATAAGTAAATATGAAGATAAAATTAGATTGGAAAACATGCATGAAAAATATAAGTTTAGGGGTGAATTATCTAAGAGTAATAAGTTTTATAATAATGAATTCAATACTAATGTAAGTTATGAAGCACTAATGAATTTTAAAAAGGAATTAATAAAAGAATTAGCAGATTAAAAAAATAATTTGCATTTCTTATGTTTAAGTGTTAAAATTATTTTATAAATCGTTGATGAAAGATTAGTAGCTATTCTAAATTTATAAAAGAGAGTTAGTGGTTGGTGGAAACTAATTAAATATTATAGTGAATCTACTTTCGGAGAATATTTAATAGATATCGTGTTGTTACGTTATAAACAAAATAAGTAATATATTGGATGGTACCGCAGAATTGCTCCAAAGCAGTTTTGTGGTTTTTTATTTAGGAAAGGATGGTAAAAATGATAGATATTAAATTAATAAGAGAAAACAGAGAATTAGTAAAGGAGAATATTAAGAAAAAATTTCAAGATGAAAAGTTGCCTTTAGTAGATGAAGTTTATGAAAAAGATATACTTTATCGTGAAAGTAAAACTAAAGCTGATAATTTAAAAAGTGAAAAAAATAAGTTAAGTAGTGAAATTGGTTTACTGATGCGTGAAGGTAAAAAAGAAGAAGCTGAAAATATAAAAGAAAATATTTCTAAAATGAATGATGAAATTAGTAGTCTTGAATCTAAGGAAGAAGAGTTAGAAAAAGAAATAAAAGATATTATGATGGTTATTCCAAATATAATGGATGAAAGTGTACCAGTAGGCAAAGATGACAGTGAAAATGTTGAAATAGAAAAATTTGGAGAGCCAATTGTTCCAGACTATGAAATACCATATCATGCAGATATTATTTCAAGTGTTATGGGTATGGATAAAGAAAGTGCTGGAAGAACAAGTGGAGAAGGTTTCTATTATTTAATGGGAGATATAGCGCGTCTTCATAGTGCTATGCTATCTTATGCAAGAGATTTTATGATTAATAAAGGATTTACTTATTGTGTACCACCATTTATGATTAGAAGTGATGTTGTTACTGGTGTTATGTCATTTACAGAAATGGAAGCAATGATGTATAAAATTGAAGGAGAAGATTTATATTTAATTGGTACTAGTGAACATTCTATGATGGGTAAATTTAAAGGACAACTTCTAAAAGAAGAAGAGTTACCTAAAGCTTTAACTTCTTATTCACCATGTTTTAGAAAAGAAGGTGGATCACATGGTTTAGAAGAAAGGGGATTATACCGTGTTCATCAATTTGAAAAACAAGAAATGGTAGTTCTTTGTAAAGAAGAAGAAGGAATGGATTGGTATAATAAGATGTGGTCTTATACAGTTGAATTCTTTAGAAGTTTAGATGTTCCAGTTAGAACTCTTGAATGTTGTAGTGGAGACTTAGCTGATTTGAAAGTTAAATCTTGTGATGTTGAAGCATGGAGTCCAAGACAAAAGAAATATTTTGAAGTAGGATCATGTTCTATATTAGGTACTGCTCAATCAAGAAGATTAGGTGTTAGATATAAATCTGATGAAGGAAATAAGTATTGTTGTTCACTTAATAACACAGTTGTTGCAACACCACGTGGACTAATAGCTGTAGTAGAAAATAATTATAATGAAGATGGAAGTATAAGTATTCCAGTTGCATTAAGACCATATATGGGTGGACAAGAAGTAATAAAACCAACTAAATAGATGAAATTCCAAAACTTACAGAAATGTCAAGTTTTGGAATTTTTTTTCCAAAACTTGACAAGCGTTGACTTTCGATATATAATTAGAATAGGTGATTAAAATGATAGAACGTCCAGAATATCTTGATTTATTAAAAAGATTTAAAGATAAAGATTTAATAAAAGTAGTTACAGGGATAAGAAGATGTGGTAAATCAACTCTATTTGATTTATACATAAATTATTTGAAAGAAGAAGGTATAGAGAATAATCAAATAATAAAAATTAATTTAGAAGATTTGGATTATGATTTTCAAGATTATAAAGAATTATATGATTTTGTTAACAGTAAAATAGATTCTAAAAAACAATATTATGTATTTTTAGATGAAGTTCAAAATGTTCCTAAATTTCAAAAAGCGGTAGATAGTTTACACATAAAGAATAATGTTGATGTTTATATAACTGGTTCAAATGCATATTTGTTATCTGGCGAATTAGCAACTCTTCTTTCTGGAAGATATGTAGAAATAAAAATGTTACCACTTTCTTTTAAAGATTACTTAAGTGTATTTCAAGAAAATAATAATATAAGTCGTTATGAACATTTTTTAAATTATATGCGCTTTGGTGGAATGCCTGGTAATATTCCAATATTAAAAGATAATCCAAATGATTTAGATACTTATCTAGAAGGAATATTTACAACAATAGTATATAAAGACATAATGGCTAAAAATAATATTAGCGATAAAATGCTACTAGAAAGTATCATAAAATTCTTATATGATAGTATTGGAAGTCCAATATCTACTAAGAAAATAAGCGACACATTAACTAGTAAAGGAATGTCAACAAGTAACCATACTGTAGAAAAATATTTAACTGCTTTTTTAGAAAGTTTCCTAATATATAAAGCAGAAAGATTTGATGTTAAGGGTAAAAATTTATTAGCCAGAGATTATAAATACTATGCAGTGGATACTGGACTAAGGAGCTATTTATTAGGAAAGAAATCAGATAGCGATATGGGACATATTTTAGAAAATATTGTTTATTTAGAATTATTAAGAAGGGGCTATAAAGTTTATGTAGGAAAAGTCGATGATTTAGAAGTAGATTTTGTGGCAGAAAATAGAGAAGGCTTAGAATATTATCAAGTTGCTTTAACAGTAAGAGATGAAAAAACTTTAGAAAGAGAATTAAAATCTTTACAAAAAACAGGAGATCATTATCCTAAAGTATTGCTAACAATGGATATGGATTTAGAAACAAATTATGATGGAATAAAGAAAATAAATGTAGTTGATTGGCTACTAAATAATTAAGGAGACATGGATGAAACTAATAGCAAGTGATTATGATGATACTTTTTATAAAGATGATGAAAGTGTTAATATAAATAAAGAATATGTAGATAACTTTAGAAATAAAGGAAATTATTTTGTTTTTGCAACTGGTCGTAGTTTTGAAGATTTTATGAAAAAGAAAGATACATATAATTTAGAATATGATTATTTAATTATTAATCATGGCGCTACTGTACTAGATAAAGATAATAATGTTTTATTTAATAATATTATAGATGATTCTGTTGTATCAAGTATTAGAGAATGTTTAGATTTAGATACTGCTATTAGTTATTTCTGTTGTCAAACATATAAAAGTAGAATGGATTTTAGAGATTTAAATCTTACTAAAATAAATAGTAAATATTCTACAAGTGAAGAATGTTTTAAGATAGTAGATATTCTAAATAAGAAATTTGGTGATTATATTAAAGCTTACTATGTAAATCATAATAATGTTGAAATAATTAAAAAAGGAACTAATAAAATGGAAGCTATAAAAAAACTAGGAGAATATCTAAATATTAATAAAAAAGATATTTATACTATTGGAGATTCTTATAGTGATATGGAAATGATTGAAGGATTTAATGGATATGCTGTTAGGAATGCTATAAATGAACTGAAGGAAGCATCCATTAAAGTGGTTGATAATGTAAGTGATTTAATAGAAGATGTTATGTAAAAGGCTTAAAATTTTGTCGATTTAAGCTTTTTTCTTTCTGTAAATTTAAAACTTTTGTAACCTTTTGTCGAAAGTGTTGCAATAAATTAATTAGTAAGTATAATGAATGATGAAAGCGGGTTTTGGTTAAAAAAATATTAAAAATAAATCTTTCATTCTACTTTAAATAAATTTATCTTATCACACCCTAACTTCCTATTTTATACATAAATCCGCTTTCAATAATTAATTGATTATGATAAAATAGATTGCGTAGTTAGGAGTTGTATATTATGCATAAGCCAGATTTAAAAGAAGCTGCTAAAAGAGAAAAGAATGAAAATAAATATATAGAATTAAATGAAGATTATAAAAAAGTCTTTGATGGTAAAAAATATTTCTTAAGAACTTATGGCTGTCAGATGAATGTTCATGATTCAGAAGCAATATCTAGTTATTTAGAAACTTTAGGATTTATGAAAACAGATAATATTGAAGAAAGTAATGTTGTTGTTTTAAATACGTGTGCTATAAGAGAGAATGCTCGTGATAAAGTGGTAGGTTTCTTAGGTAAATGTAAATACTTAAAAAAAGGTAGAGATGATTTTAAAGTTATACTTACTGGATGTATGTGTGAACAACCCGATTTTATTGATTTAGTTACTGAGAAGAATAAATTTGTTGATATAGTAATTGGTACTCATAATATTCATGAATTACCCAAATTATTAATGGAACATAATGGTAAACAAGAAATAGAAGTATATTCTAGTAGTGATGAAGTAATAGAAGGAATGAACTATAATAGAGATTCTTTATATACAGCGTGGGTTAACATTATGTATGGTTGTGATAAATTCTGTACTTATTGTATTGTTCCTTATACTAGGGGTAGAGAAAGAAGTAGAAAGAAAGAAGATATTATAAATGAAGTAATTGATTTAAAGAATAAGGGATATAAAGAAGTTACTTTACTAGGACAAAATGTTAATGCATATGGAAAAGATATTGGAGAATCTTTTGCAGATTTACTTGAATGCGTTGCTAAAACTGGTATAGATAGAATTAGATTTGTAACAAGTCATCCATGGAATTTTACTGATAGTATGATAGATATAATAGCTAAGTATGATAATATTATGCCTTATATTCATCTTCCCCTTCAATCTGGTAGTACATCTATATTAAAAAGAATGAATAGAAGATATACTAAAGAAGAATATTTAAGTTTATTTAATAAGATGAAAGAACGTATTCCCGGAGTTTCTATTACTACAGATATAATAGTAGGATTTCCTAATGAAACAGAAGAAGATTTTAAAGAGACTTTGGAAGTTGTTAATACTTGTAAATATGATGGAGCTTATACATTTATTTATTCACCAAGAGTTGGTACACCAGCAGCACGTATGAAAGATGATGTACCTATGGATGTTAAAGAAAAAAGATTACAAGAATTAAATGAACTTGTTAATCATTATTCAAACATAAATAATCAAAAATTATTAAATAAAACTGTTAAAGTTTTAGTATTAGGTATTAGTGAAAAAGATCCGGAAAAGGTATATGGATATACTGATACATTTAAGTTAGTAAATATATCTAATGCAATAGATCAAATAGGTAATATTATTGATGTTACTATTACGGATGCTAAAAGCTTTAGTTTAGATGGAATATATAAAAACCAAGATTAGTAATGAATATCTTGGTTTTTTCTTTAACTATTTACAAACATTTGTTGTTGATATATTGCACTCTATTTGATATAATAATTTATAAGCGAGCAAGTGTGGTGGCTTATGCCTTTTCAAATTTTCAGGGGGTTAATACTTTTTGGGAAGGAGGCTAGGTAATATGAAATTAGTTGTAAAATATTATATACTAAAAGTAATTCTTTGGTTACTCATTGTGTATATACACTTTGATGTAATTAAAAAAGCTGCCGAGTTAATTCTCGATAGCTTACGCAAAATTTTAGCATAAGCGAAACATACTTGCTCGCTTACCTAAATTAAGTATACACAAAAAATTGTAAAATATCAACTATTTTATTGCAATTCATAATCAAATTTGATATGATTAATTTGATAATAAAAGAGAATAAAAATATTTAAAATTTATGAATTTTATGACCCGAAATTTTATACCGATAAGTTATAAAATTCCCCTTCAGAATGCTAAAAAGCCTACTGGGGGGGGGGGGGG
>CAKOMQ010000034.1 GCA_934096715.1 uncultured Bacilli bacterium | reverse complement strand
CGACTTGCATGTCTTAGGCATGCCGCCAGCGTTCATCCTGAGCCAGGATCAAACTCTCAATAAAAAAGATTTATTTATTTAAAAATCTTAAATTGTTTGTTTCTCCTAAGCTACTCAAAATTGACTTTTTTACTTAGTTTTCAAAGATCATTCAGCACTGCTCTTTCGCTGTGCACTAGTAATATACCATTTTCAAAATTGAATGTCAACAAAAAAATTACATTTTTTTTATTTTTTTTCAATTTTTTATGAATTTGGCGTAAAATAGCCTATTTTTAAGCATTTTACTAATATATAATATGTGTTTTTTTATATATTATTACTATTTTTTTTATTTAATATACAAATATATTCATTATAATATTCTTTAATTTTGCTCTCATCAAATGCTCCGAGCATATTTTTTTTCATATTTATTAGTTTTTCTAACTCATCATTTAATATATAATCTAGCTCATTTCCATAATTCATAACTCTTTTATGGTGTTTGTATTCATTAATATCAAGTACTTTATAATCTCCGTCAGGGAATACTCTCAAATCTAAATCATAATCTATATATTTTATGGCACCTTCATTAATAATATAAGGAGATGCAATATTACAGTAGTAGAATAATCCATACTTTTTAAATTGTGCTATTATATTAAACCAACTATCTTTATAAAAAAATATAATAGCGGGTTCTTTCGTTTTATATGTGGTTATACTCTTTCCGTCCACTTCTGTTATTTTTGTTTTATTATTTCCACAGACAATAAAATCTTCGCCAATATCTAACACTAAAGCTTCTTCACTTGTTCTAAATAAAGTTCCATCGTGTTTGTAACAATGAATTTTTAAAGTCTCTCCTATTTTTGCTTTATTCATCTTAATTCCAACTTTCAAAAATATTCTATCAAAATTCAAATAAAAAAGCAATTTAGCTAAGAAGCTCTATTGCTTTATTAAGTTGCGTATCTACTACACCAATTATATTTCCTTCTGCATCACGTGTATATTCTAAGTCTACTTGATAATCAACAGGTATCCCTGTCCCATCTATGCATACACCATTTGGCATTAACCATTTGGCTGTTGTATATTTGATGGTTTCTCCTGTTTTTAAAGATGAAATTTGTTGTACTTTTCCTTTTCCATACGTAACATTTCCAACTAAAGTTGCCCCATAACTATGTTTAAGTGCGCCGGCTAGAATTTCAGCTGCAGAAGCAGTTTGTTTATTTACTAAAACAACAATAGGATATTCCCTATGTTCTTCTGTTTTATCTATAACTTTGGTATCTCCATTTGTGCTTGATAGTGAATATATATTTTCTCCTTTTTTTAAAAATAAACTGGATGTATCCGTTGCAGAGTTTAAATATCCACCAGAATTATTTCTTAAATCAATTATAAGCCCATTTATAGGACTTTTTTCTAATTCTGTTAACTCTTTACTAACCTGATCAGATAAACTCTCAGAAAACGCTGAAATGCTCAAATATGCTATAGAAGTATTATCTATAATATTTCCTTCTGCATATGGATATTCTATACTTGATTTTTTAACTGTAAAATTTTGCATTGTTTCATTTCTTTTAACAATTAAAGATACTGTCTTATTACTTTTTTTAATAAGATCCCCAATTTCAGTATTAGTTAGGTTTTCAACGTTTGTATTATTAATGCTTACAATAACATCGCCTTCTAAAAGACCAGCACTTTTTGCTGGAGAGTTCTCTGCTACTTTAATTATTGTATTATTTTTTATAGTAACTCCAATACCTTCATAATCATCTTTTAAACTACTCATTAAAGACTTATATTCCCTATCAGACAATAATTGAGTATATTTATCTCCTAGAAATTCAATCATTGCATTCTCTGCAGTCTTAAGCATTTTAGATTTATCAATATCATCATAATATTTACTCAATATAGTCTTATATAGATCAACAAACTCTTGCAAATCTTCATCTTCTGATAATTTATAATCAGATATTTCTATATTTTTATAATTATTAGTTACAATTACTCCAGTAGCTATAGCACTTATAATAGAAGTAACTATTATTATTATAATTACACCAGCTAAGCTGAATCCGTTTTTTGTGTTTGTTTTTACCATGCCAATACCTTCTTTACAATAATTATTGTATCATAAATATAGAAAAAGAAAAGTCAATTTAACTTTTCTTTACAATTATTTTAATTCTGTTTTAATTTGTTCAATATCTTCTATATAACTCACTATTTCTCCATTTTTTACCTTAATTAAAGTTATATCTCCAAGATCTATGTCATCAATACTTTTGGCATTGGGGTTACTTTTATTATCATTATTAACATTATAGTATTTTTGATTTAATTCATTATCTAAATCAATATAGTAAATTTTAAGGCCACCATCTTTACTAGAATAATTATTCTTAATTGAATTATAGTAAGATGCATCAGTGCTGCCACTACTATAAATCATAGCGTAATATTCATCATATGGTCTATTTAATAATGTACCAATTGTTGCTTTATCATAATTGATTTCTCCAGTTGTTATATTGTTTGATTTTCCTTGTTCAACAAACTTATCTGTTAAAAAGTAAACAGCCCCTATTAATAATACTAATACTATTATTATAATGATAAACTTTTGAATTTCCTTTTGCTCTTCTGTATAGTATTTTTGATTTTTGATTTTTTTATTCATGATTACCACCCAATATCAATTATAACTAAATACTTGGTAATTATCAAGAAATATCGTTATTTTTCCTTAGATACTAAAGTTGTGTTTCCTAATGACTTAGCAATAGTTAGCATTTCTTCTGTTGATAGATCTGTACTAGCTAAATAATATGATACATTATTTGAATCCCAGGTAAGGCTATTGCCAGTAAGTGCCGCTATAGCGTTTGGTAATAACAATGGTTCTCCATATACTGGAACTATCTTCATTGATGGTTCTGATTTAGACATTTCTTCTATTATGACAAAATTCTTTTCTCCAGTAAATGTAAGTATAGTTCTATTGCCTTCATCCGTTTTAATAGTTTCTGAATTAGTTAAGTGAGTTTCTCCAGGTATATATAATGGATATATTACGCTATCTAAATTATAACTTGATGGTTTTTCATTACTATTTGTATTATTATCGATAGTTTGATTGTTACTCTTTATATTTTGATCATTTTTAACATTACTATTTTCACTAGTATTTGTGTTATTCTTTTCATTATCTTGACTAAATTCTTTAGTTTTCTCTTTATTTTCTTGTTTATTCATATCATTATTAGTGTTATCTGTTTTATCACAGTTATTATCTATACAATTGTTATCTTCTAATTTATCAACATATTCTTTAATATCAAAATCTTTTTCTTTTAAGTTAGCTTTTAGATCTATCTTATTAAAAGTTACTTTAATTTTAACTATTCCGTTCTTATCTAGCACTTCTACTTTCTTTAATTTGATTTGTTTATCAAAATAAACTTTTTGTTCTACCAATTCTTGGTTATTTGGATAATTTACTTTAGATTTAATAACATAACTATTATCACTCTCTAGCAACTTGACATTCTTATCACTCATTAAATCCTTTTTAATTGATTTTAATAAATAACTTTGACTTGAATTATCCGGCCATTCACTTTGAAATTTAAACGACTTATTTAATTCAGGAGTAATAACATAAACATCATTTTTGTTTTTTAGTATAATTTGTTCATGGTTATTTGTTTGATTTACTAGTATAACTTTATAATAATTATCCTTCATGTAATATGTTTCTAGATTATAAACAAATTTTTCCTCATCATTAGATATTTCCATTGTACCATTAATTTTGTATGACCTACTTTTATCAACCATATTACTAAATTCTTTTACAATATCGCTTTCTGATGTTTTACCACACCCTGTTACAATAAATAACATTGCAAGAATTACCAATAACTTTTTCATTCTACCACTCTTCCTTTTCTAATTAACTATATTTAAATTTTTATTAATTATTCTTGTATATTAATTATTTTTTTTGACATACTAATAGCAAAGGATGTGTGATTAATGGAAACGTTGCAAAAAACCGCATTAGTAATTACTATTATAGGAGCGATAAATTGGGGACTAGTTGGATTCTTTGATTTTAATCTAGTATCTAATTTATTTGGTAAAGATTCTAGTATCACTAATATAATATATGCCATTGTAGGTATTTGTGGTTTATTAAACATTGGAATACTGTTTAATCATTTTGATGCAGATGTAAAATAAAAATGTTGATAACTTGGATGTTATCAACATTTTTTAATCCTTAGATATCTTTATTGTTATAGTTGAAGATACTACATAAGATACAAGCGGATTATTATTATCTATTTTAACTTCTACTTCATGTGTTCCTTCACCAAGTCCAGATAAATCAACATATGCTTTAATATCACTTGCTGTGATTCCATCAATATTTGATTTAACACCTTTGACTTGAACAGGAGTTGATTGAGTTGAAATTATATTAGGAGAGTATCCTTGTGGAATACTACCTTCTTTAAATCCTATATCAGTTATATCTACTGTTCTTTGAGTTTCTTCCCCAAATGTAGCCGTTATAGTTACATTTTTTGTGCTTAAATATCTTACACCTGTTGGTTTAGATATAGTAACATTATAAGTTTTAGTATTTTCTTTACCTAATCCATCTACATTTATAAATACTGGTACAGAAGTTATTTTCTTAATATCTTCTTCTTCCCCATAAATATCTACAGTAAATGATGACGAATTATTAATAGATAGACTTGCAATTGCTTTACCACTTTTTAATTTACCAGTAGTACTTACTGTTAGTGGAACTGATTGTTTATAACTTTTTAATTCTACTGTACCACTAAGAGTTGAAGGCACTATTTCAACATTTTCGATAATTTTACCTTTCTTGTCATATGCAACAAGCGGAATATTATTAATTTCATATGTACCAGCATTTTTATAGTCTTTACCTGTTACATCTACTAAAGCTTTTATACTTGCTATTTTATCTAAAGTATCTTGACTACCTTTAACAATAACTTCACTAGAATCTAAATTAACTTTGTTAACACTTAACTTGCCATTTAATTTATCATTAATTAGGTCATAAGATACAGTATGTACTTCACTAACTTTATCTTTAATAGTAACTGTTACATAACCAGGGTTCAAACTATAATTAACTGAGTCAATAGATTTACTATAAGTGAATTTCACTTTATACGTACCTGGTTCCTTATATTTAGATAAATCTAATTCTACTTTAAAATCACTTAATTGTTTAGCTAAGTAAATATCACTTTTACGACCTGTAATTGTTATGTCCACTGTATCTGGAACATTTTCTATTACAAATGCTTCTTCATTATATATAACATTTACTTTAACATTTTTAATTACTTCCGCTTCATTTTCTACTAACTTGATAACTTTATTATCTACAAGTAAGAATGCAAGAATTGCTAACATAAGAGATAAGAATATTAAGAAATTAGGCTTATTTAAATAAGTATTAAAATCTATGTTCTTAGACTTACCTAATTTAGAAATATTATATACTACTCGACTAATAGGCATAATTATTATTTTATCTATAACATTATATAGTGACTCAAGTAATACTAATATTATTTTAAATAATTTTCCAAAAAACTTACTCATTATCATCACCACTTTCACTATCATCTGCTTCAAAGAACACTTCTGTTTTAGGTGATAATTCATCTATTAACATCATTCTAAACTCATCAAGTGTTAAATTATAATGAAGTTCATTATTTACGGCAATAGATATTCTTCCGCTCTCTTCACTAACCACTAGTGCTATCGCATCACTTTCTTCCGCAATACCTAAAGCCGCTCTATGACGTGTACCAAGTCTTTTAGATATGCTTGGATTCATACTTGTTTTAAATACTGCTCCTGCACATGTAATTCTGTCTCCTTGAATAATTACACCACCATCATGCATTGGTGAATTAGGAAAGAATATTGTTTCCAATAAAGAATCAGTCACATCTGCATACACTTTTGTTGCAGGTTCTATGTATTCTTGCAATGAAACTTCTCTTTCAATAACCATTAAAGCTCCGATACGATTCTTTTTTAAATATTCAATAGATTTCATTATTTCATAAACTACTTTTTCTCTTTCATCTAAAGTAAGTATTTTATGTCTACCCAATAATTGAGTTCTACCAAGAGATTCAAGAACACTTCTAATTTCTGGCTGAAATATTACTATAAGAGCAAGTGGTCCCCACGCTACTAAGTATTCTAGTATTACACCAACTGTATTTAAGTTAAATATATCACTTACAATTTTAACTACTAAAATTATAAGAACTCCTTTAACTATTAAAACCATTTTTATATTATTTTTAACATTTTTTAATATATAGTAGAACGCTATCCATATAATAAGAATATCTAGTATCTTTGTTACTACATTCCATATAGATGTTAAATCCATACATACACCATCCTTTTTTACGATTATAATTATAACATTTATAATCTTTATTAACAACCTTAAAACTTATCAATTTATCAAAAAAGCTCTCCATTAAGGAAAGCTTATCTATATATAAAGACATCTACTATATAAGATAGATAGAAAGCATTAGTAGATATTCTTTATACCAATATTAATTAAGCATGATAGGATCTTCTAAAGTACCTGTTCCATCCAAAATTGCCTGATTCGATGTAAGATAGAAGACTGGACGCGCACCATACCCATAGTTTACTTCGTTGTAAGATGTGCCGTTGCTGCCCACACTGCCGTAGTTATTCACTGGCCACCCATAAAAGGCAGCATGTTGTTCCCCACGACGAGAAAGCGTCCATTCCCATGTGCTCTTTGTCGTGTCATTATTACTTTGATGCATCCAGCCTGTTTTTAATAAAGTTTGATTTTCGCCAGTTCCGGTTGATAGTGCTAAAGCACTTGAACCCAATGACAGTGCATAATCACTTGCATACATTAAACCTATTTTTGCACTTGGAGTTGTCCATTCTCCTACTGTACTCGTTTTTCCCGTCCTGTTCATTTCATGTAAATATATTTGGCTTGGTGATACATTATAATAATGTAGACTGCTATTACTATTTGTTTTTGTATTTACAGCGCTCCATGTCCATTTTTCTATTTTGTTTGACCATTCTGTTTTTTGTAAGTAATCATATGTTGTATTTGTTAAGAAATAACTTCCATTAAGTCCTATATACATATCACTATTTTCCCATGATATATCAGTTGTATATTTAGAATTCCATGCATATTCACCTAACTGTTTAAATTTGATTAATTTAACATGGTTTTCTCCATTTGAATCTGAAAATACTCCTAGTACTCTATACATGTATTTATCTTGATTTGTTGTACAAGTAGATTTATCCTTTGTACCAAAACATATAAAGTTATTTGGATTAGTACTAGTTCCTACTGCGCCACTTCCGACATATCGATATCCATCACCTTCTAGTCCACTTTGCCATAAGTTACCTGAATCAATTAAATTATCGGCTAATGATTTACTATAATCCCATGTTTTACATGTATATGAAGAATGTGCTATATATCCAGCATCATCTATTACATGTACATAATATGTTCCTTCACTAGCCATATTATAAGTTATTGTAGTACTCGTCACACTCTTCCATTCACAATCATTTATACTTGCTTTATTATTTATACAATATTTATTTAAATTACCTGTTCCTTTTGTTATCGCTGCTATTAATGTTGATCCAGTTGCAGATGTTGAAACTGCTAGTTTTGTACTACCAGAAGATGTATCTAGCATGAACGGATCGTCAAGTGACCCATTTCCGCCCAAATATGCTTGACTCGATGTAAGATAGAAGACTGGGCGCACACCAAAGGAGTTATCCACGTAGTCGCCGCGCACGCTACCGTCGCTATAGACAAGCCACGCAATGAAGCGGCCACTACCAGCCCCAATACGAGAAAGCGTCCATTCCCATGTTTTCTTTGTAGTATCATTATTACTTGAATGCATCCAGCCTGTTTTTAATGTACTTGCATTTGATGATCCTGTTAGTGCTAAAGCACTTGAACCCAATGACATTTGATAATCACTTGCGTACATTAATCCTATTTTTGCAACAGGATTTGTCCATTCACCTACTGCACTAGATTTTCCTGTTCTATTCATTTCATGTAAATACATTTGCTCAGTTGTTATGCTATAATAATTTGGCCCCCTATTACTATTAGTTAGTGTATTTACTGCACTCCATGTCCAGTTTTCTATTTTATTTGACCATGTTGTATTTTGCAAGTAATCATATGTTGTGTTTGTTAGGAATCCAGAACCATTTAAACTTGCATATAATGTACTATTTTCCCAATTTACATCTGCATTTGTATCATTCCATTTTGCTGATATTAATTGTTTGTATTTAATTAGTTTAACATGATTATCTCCATTTGCATCCGCAAATACTCCTAATACTCTATACATATATTTATCTTGATTTGCTGTACAAGCAGATTTATTTGTTGTACCGAAACATATAAAGTTATTTGGATTAGTTGATGTTCCTACTGCGCCACTTCCTGTATATCTATAGCCATCTCCTTCTAAATTACTTTGCCATAAGTTACCTGAGTCAATTAATTGATCTGCAAAAGTAGTAGACTTATATTTATCAAAATATAAATAACACATACTTGTTTCTGATACTTT
>CAKOMQ010000033.1 GCA_934096715.1 uncultured Bacilli bacterium | reverse complement strand
AAAAATTTCGGGCTAAAATTAATATCAATTATCTTCTTTTACTATCAAGATAATCTTATCAAATTTGATTATGAATTTCAATACTTAAATATATAATTTTACATGAGTTAACACTAAAAAAGTCACAAATGACTGTGACTTTAAATGTCTGTTCTAGATAATATACTAGCAGGTGTTTTACGCATTGTCTTAAATACTGGTAAAAGTCCTACTAAAATATTGAAGATATAGATAAATAATATACTTAATATAATAGTAGCTGGATTAACCATAAATCTATCTCGTAACAACTCTGTATTAGTTAAATTATATAGAACATACGACATAAATAGAATACCTAAATTACTTGCTATAGTTGTAATAGCAAATATTTCTCCGGTAAACATCTTATAGATATCACTTTTCTTAACCCCTATAGCACGATATATACCTACTTCTTTAACTCTTGATAAGAAAGAAGATCTTATCATTAAGAATATTTCTAGTAAAGATACAAATATCATAATAGCACAAACTATTAATGTATTTTTTAAACTAGTTTTAATACTTTCTTTATATTTTTCTTTACTTACAGTATAACTAGAAGATAATTTAATATTCTTAGTTAAATAATTATTTATAGTAGAAGAATTATCTTTAGAATATACGCTTATAGTCTTAGTATTCTTTATTAAATTATATTTAATAGTATTTAAATTAGTTAAATACATATTCTTATAATTACTCTCTAAGGTAGTAAAGTATCCTACTACCTTAAGTTTCTTACCATTAACTTTATATTCAATATTTTTATTTATTGGCATAGTATATTCTAAATCTTTATTAACTAATATTTCATAATCATTAACTGGATTATTACCACTAACTAGTTTATATTTACTAGTATCATAACTATAATCAAATAAAGTTATATTAGACTCATCTGTAGTTACTTCGCTATCACTATAATAATTATCTTCTTTATTTTTACTATTACTTAATATTAATAACATCATACTATTATCTACATAAATACTTGGACTACTCAAGTTAGATATCCCTACAATAGTAAATTCTCCAAGATTACTAATAGTAACCTTTCTATTAATAAAACTCTTTGGAGTAGTAAGACCAACTTGTACTACTTCCCCATTCTTAATAGTTTTATCAAGTAACTCTTTATCTACTACTATCTCTTTATTATTAGTTGGCATATTACCATATAATAGGTTATCTTCACTTAACATAGTAGTACTTGATAAACTACCCTTTAAAGTACCATTAAAATTTTTGGTTTGATAATAATTAGTATCAGGTATATTAAATGATACAATTGAGTCACTAGGTAACATATAATAGTTGTTTATATCATTTTCTAAACTTAAATATTCCCCTACATCCATATTATTAACATTAGCTTGTAAATATAATTTATTAACATTAACAAACTTAGAATCTTTAATATTTAAAGCTCCTAAAGAAAAACTAATAGCTAAGAAGATAAACATACCTGATAAGAAGAATCCCCCTAATAATAATTTTTTTAGAATAGAATAATTAATTACTTTATTAAATCCTTCTTTAATATAACTACCTAGTCTAAATATACTAGAATATCTTGTTTTATTTAACTTACCACAAGCACCATCTATATCAAAATCTAACTCATGACTTTCTAAATCTTCTAGTTCTTTATAATGATCATTAACAAGTTCAATATTATTTTCAACTAATTCAACTTTAGAAGAATCATTAGTCTTAATATAAATATTACCATTTTTAAATACTAAATCTATTTTAATTTTTTCTTCATTATCTGAATACAAATTAATATCTATATTATCTTTCTTAAATTCTTTTATATATTTAAAATCTTTTAAATATATTTTATTTTCAATACGATAGTTAAGTTTCTTATTATCTTTATTTAAATAATCTTTTAATACTTTACCATCATTTATTTCAATAACCCTACTAGCATAGAACAGAGCTAACTCTCTTTCATGAGTAACTAAAATAACTAATCTATTCTCACTAATCTTCTTAATAATATTCATTATTTCAATACTATTACGACTATCTAAGTTACCTGTTGGTTCATCAGCAATAATTATCTTAGGATTCTTAACAATAGCACGAGCAATTCCTACTCTTTGCCTTTCTCCACCACTAAGCATATTAACAGGTCTTTTCTTATAACGTAACATATTTACTTTATCAAGTGTATATAAGACTCTCTTTTCTATTTCTTTATGATCTTTAATACCAATCATTTTTAATACTATAGCAACATTATCAAAGACACTCATATTCTCAATTAATTTATAATCTTGAAATATATACCCTATATTTAAGTTTCTTATTTTATCTTTCTTATAACTAGATACACGAGTAAGTCTCTCTCCATCTATATAAATATTACCTTTATCTACCTTATCAAGACCACCAATTACATTAAGAAGTGTAGTTTTACCACATCCTGATTGACCTAAAATAGCTACTAATCCTGTTTCATCAAAAGAAAGTGTTGTATCATTAATAGCATTAATTTTATTTTTTTTATGTCTATTAAATGTTTTCTTTATATGTTCTAACTTTATCATAATTACACCTTCTCTCCATATACCTTAATAACTGATGTATTAAATATTTTTCTAGAATATCTTAAAGTAATTAGAATAGTCATAGCTAATAAGATAATATATATAAATATATAATCTCCTAATCCTACAAACTTAAGCATTCCTTTTATAGTCTCTTGTTTAATAATATCATTATTAATAAGTTCAAATAATGTAATCAAAAGTACATAAGCAATAGATGCAATAAACAAGAGTTCACTCATAAGTATATCTATACTAACCCTTTTAGTAGCACCAAGTGTTCTTAAAGTTGCATAATAACTATTACGTGATTTTAAAATAACTTTAATAACAAAGTAAGATATAAAGAATAATCCAAGTAATAATACTACTCCTACTACTAGTTTAAAGATATTTAACATTTCCCTTAATCCACTCATATTATCAAATAAACTATCCTTAATATTTAATGTATTAAATCCTAAATTATTTAATTCTTTATCTAAAGATTTAATATTTTTTTCATCTTTAACAAATACACTACTTTGGTAATTTCCTTTATTATATAACTTATTATAATCATTAGTACTTATATATATTGATCCATTTTCATCTTCAAACTTACCTTGATTTATTAGAGTCTTAAAATTATATTTAGTATATAAGTTACTTACTTTAAAAATAGCTGATTCATTATAATAGATATTACTTACATCTATAGTTATATTTTTATTCAAACAATAACCATATTCACAATAAGAATTAAAATCATTACTTACAATTACTTCTCCATCTTTAACTTTATCACTAGGCATAACTCGATTATAAGAACCACCTTCATAACTTAATCTATTATTAAATGAAGTTATTTTAGTACTTGTATATACACTAGTTATTTTAGTTAAAATGTCATCTTGTAATTCTTTAGTAATATATATGCGATAATCATACATTGCATCTTTTGTATACTTAATACCTACAACTTTTAAGTCATTTTTTAAACTATTTCCACCTTCAGCACTTTCTAATCTAAAATTAATTTTCTCAATATCGCTTAAATCAAAATATAAAGTATCTCTTCTACCAAGTAATACCACTTCCTGATCATTTTCTGGCATTCTACCTACATCAACCTTATCAATTCGATTAATATCTTTACATAATCCCCAAAGATAATAATCTCCCCCAACTAAACTAATATTAATATCATTTATTAAATCATTTGAAATAACATAGTCAACATTTTTTAATGCTTCTATTTTTTTATAGTCTTCACTAGTTATCTCTGATTTATCAGTTTTATTAATAACTATTCTTTTAATATCTGTATTAGCAAAATAATTATTGAATCCTTCATTCTCAGCTTGGTAGGATGCTTGTTCGAAACTTGCATACTCAAATGAATAAGCAAATACAATAAAGAAGAATATTAAAAGTAATAAAACAAATTTAACTGGAATATTAAAAGTATTCTTAATACCCAAACCAATTTTATGAATTAATCTAATATTTCCTTTATTATGTATTAAAACATCTTTATCTTTATTAATTTTCTCAACTGTTTTATCTTCAAGTAATTTTCCATCATGCATACGGATTAGTCTAGTTGCGTACTTTTCTACCTCATTTTTATTATGAGTAACAATTATAACCAGTTTATCTTTACTAATTTTATGAAACAACTCGATAATTTCTTTACTTTGCTTACTATCAAGAGAACCAGTTGGTTCATCAGCAACAATTATTGGTGTATCATAAGCAAGTGCTCGAGCTATGGCAACCCTTTGCTTTTGCCCACCACTAAGTTTACTTGCCTTAGTATTTTTCCATTTCTTTAAATTTACTAATTCAATTAATTCATCAACTTTTTTCTTAATATCTTTCTTTTTAAATCCATCAAGAAGTAAAGCCAATTCAATATTTTCTTTAACAGTATAACTATTAACTAAATTGAAACTTTGAAATATATTAGTAACATATTTTCTTCTATACTCTAAATAATCTTCTTCGGTATAATGACTAGTTTCTTCACCATTAATGTACATTTCTCCTTCTTCATAACTATCAAGACCACTTATTACATTAAGTAAAGTAGATTTACCACTACCAGATTCACCAGTAATCACAACAAATTCGCCTATGTGTAATTCTAAATTAACTTTACTAAAACCAGATGCAATAACACCATCTTGATAATAGAATTTTGAAACATCTTTTAATTTAATCATAATTTTTCCTTTCTATACCAAAATTATACTATAAATTCACAGTTTAAACAGCAATTTTCAGTTGCTTTACGTAACTTTACGATAACAAAAGCTAAAATACTTTTTGCTTTTTGTCGAACATCTAGTATTTTTATTTCATTTGCATAATTTATAAATTTTCTCCTTTCACTTTATATATACGAGATAAATATTCAATTTCCTTTAAATTAAATAAAATTTATAAAAAATACACGTTTTTGACGCGTATAGAAATTGTAAACACCAGATAATTTCTTAACAAATTAAAAAAATGCCTAATGCCTAAGGGGCAACGTACTTAACATACGCTTAACATGTAGTTACCTACCCTAGGTCTTGTAGCTATATAATATCATATTAAAGTTGGCTTTGTCAACCAAATTTAATTTAAAAATGAATTAAATTTGGCTATTTTTATTATGATAATTATCTTTTTAAATTAACGCTACTTTTTATTATTCCATGAGTTTTTATAACCAGGAAATATGCTTATTCTAAACTTATAAGATGTAATAAATGGTAATACCTTTTCCACTATTTTTTTATCTTTATATGAATTATAGAAAGTATTAACAATTAAATCTGCAAGTTGAATACCATAATTACTAGATGAATCATAGTAAGTTATATTAAAATCGAGATTGTATAAGCAAAATTCTGTTTTTAAATATGTCTCAAGATTTTTTAAATCACCTATTTTAATGTTTCTATTATCTATACTTACAATAAAATTGATTTTGCTTTTTGCGATGTTTTTTCTTAACAAGGTAAATATGCAATCTTCAAAAAGAAGTTTTACTGCATAATTAAAAAATAAATTAGATTCAACAATTTCTTTTTTTATTTGCATTTTATTAAAAATTTTAACACCCCCATAAAATGTTTCAATTTTTTGAATTTTAGAAAAAATAGTAATTTTTTCATCATCTAATAAATCATAAGATTTTAATTCAATAGTTAAAGGTAATTTTCTTTGATCTTTTATTTCCTTATTAAGCGACTTATATAATGATACTATTTTATTTTTATCTTTCTTAAAAGTAAAATACCCACCCACAGCAAAAAAGTTGACTTTACTATTTTTATGAATGTTTCCACTTTCATCAACATAAACATATATATTCATAAGAACAATAATATTAAATATTTTCTCCTTTCACTTTATATATTCGAGAAAAACAGCAAATTTCCTTTTTTTTATTGGCATTTTCATCTAAAAGCAAAATTTTGACATGTAAATATTTTACATATTATTTTAAATAGCAAGTGTTAGATTCACACAAAATTTTAATGAGTTTTTTTATATAATCATCACATTATCACTTAATATCGTTTTTTTTTAAATCATTTAGTCATCAAAGGTGCTAATTTTGCAGGCGCGCCTGCAAAATTTAATAAAATAACAAATTTATATTTTTCGGCTTACTTACTGTACAAAATAATTATTCACTTTTTTACAAAAATAAAAAGTACAGACTTAATCTGCACTTCTACCTTGATTTAATTTACTTTCCAAATTAGTTTTAATTATATTTATACTAAAAGGATCTAATAAACTACCTGAAACTATACAACTTAACAAATCATCATTTATAGCTAAATTTCTTAGTACTTTTTTTCTACTAATCATAATACCATCTATATCATATAAATATTCACTAATATAGTAGTAATCATCGAGTACTGAACTAGTTGGGCACTCTAAAAGTTCATTATTTTCAATATACATTGATTCACTCATTAATATCTTATCTAATTCATCAACACTAACAAGTGAATTTTTACCTGTTTTAATTGTTGCAAAAAGTTTAGAATCATTACGATAAGGAATATTATTGGTATTATATATTACTAATCTTTTTATACTATTTTCATCCAAGCTTAAATTACTAGGATAATTTATTACTAAATCTAAATTACCAGTTTCAATAAATATATCTATATTACGGATAAATGTATCATCTTTTAGAAAACTCAAAGTATCACAATTTAGTAAATCTATTCCATAAAACTTACATATTTTAATTCTTCTTAATAAATCTGAAGAATTAATCATTAGTATTTCTTTAGTTTTATCCATATCTAACGAAGTATTAAAAGATTCAAGTACTTCTATATTATTATGTAATATATTAAAACTAAACTCATCAGTAAATACTTCATAATGCTTTTCTAAGAATTCAATATCCACTATATTTCTTTTTACATAAGACGCTATTATATTAATAGCGTTAATATTAGACTTAACAAGTATACTACCAAATTTCTTACTTTCTAAATTAAATCCATTAAATACACTCTTAAATATTCTAATAGCTTCTTTAATATAATCTAGTGTAACTATCCCCTTCATAAGCATTACATGATATATACCAAGTTTATGAATATCAATATGTTCACTTACAAATACATCTAATACGTTATTATCTACTTGGCTTTCTAAATCTCTTACTTCACTCTCTAGTTTAAATAAATAGTTATCATTATGTTCAAGTATTCTTTTTATTACATCACCATCCGGATCATATTCCTTTAATAAATACTCAATTTTAGAATCTAATACAATTATATTATTAGTATTTACTTTCTTTAAATAATTAAGAATCTCATCTATAGCTAACAAAGATTTATTTTTTTCTTTATAAAACTTCTTCTTTTCAGAATCAACTCTTTGAAGATATTCTAATATTTCGTGTAACACCCTAGAAGTATCAACACCCATTTCTTTTCTATGTTTATCTAAATCTTTATTTATAACTCTTTTAATTTTTCTGTTTTGATAACTATCCCTAGCATCTTCAATCATTTCTCTTTGATTAAGATTATCATCTAATACTTCTAAATAAGATATATATGTTATAGCACTAGTAAACCCCTTAGGATAAATATCATCTATTTTATATATTGTTTCTATTAAATCATATAGTCTTCCATAATCCCCTTCAAAGATTACACTAAGCAAGTCTTTGTAATCCATAAACCAGTCTTTTTCTGCTTCATTAAGCGATAATTTTAACAAAGGAGATTTCAAATAAAACTTATTAGCAAGAATTTTATTTTTAAAATTATTTAAAGATTTATCAGTTTTTAGGGTATATATAAGTTCATACATTGCCACTACTGTAAAAGAATCTATTCCTAAATCACTATAATTAAATACATTAGAATCTACTAATAAATCATACATTTTATTACAATCATTTTTATCTGGTATAAGACATAATAAATTAGCTAAAACAAATCTATTAACTGGCACCCCTTCTAATCTTCTAGTAACATCTACTACATGATTTAATAAATCAATTTGTATCCTATTTAATTTATTTTGATATTCACTATTTATAATTTCTTCTTTTTTATTTTGTAAACTTTCTATTATCTTTTCCATTATTGTCCCCTTGCATTACTTCTTAATAAAGAAACAATTCTATTATATTTTGCATCTTCTTCATTCATAAACATTTCATTATTAATAGCATTCTTCATACTATCATTATCTAAGTTATATAAAATTTTACTTCTATTAGATAAGTATCCAAAATAATGTTTACTAGAACTTACCTTCTTAACCATGGCCCCACTTATTAAAACAGTATTTGCATCTATTTTATTAAAGAATATTCTAGTTTGATATTTTTTTACTTCAGTAAATGGATACAAGTCTCTTCTTACATTAACAAACTTTTTCACTTGTTTAAATGTACCATGTTTAATACTTTCAAGTAAAACAATAAAATCGTTATAGTATTCTTCAGGAACACTTTCTAAATCTTTTTCAAAGAAACTTTTATCTTCACTACTCATTAAAAATACAACTTTCATATCTGTATTATTATCTTGTTCTATAACATCTTCATAATCACGATAATCTATTAATTCATCATATATAGTTTCTAATTTAATTAAATCATTTTTAATATCTTCATCTTCTTCACTTAATAAAAGATTATTTAACTCTAATATTTCAGCATTAAGAACAATAAGCAATCTATTTATAATATTAATTCTAGCTTTATCATTTTCTTTCTCTAACAAGAATTTAATATCTTCAAAACTATAACTGCTTCTAACTTGTTTAATATACTCAGTTATATCTATTTCCATACTTTCATAAGAATTTTCTTCTTTAATAAGATTAGTATCATTTTCTATTTCTTCTTCAAAATCAACACTATTAAAGTATTCTTCTAACTTCTTTTTCTTTTCCATTAGTTTTTTATATTTATCTAATTGTAAATTAATAGCTTCCATAACAACATTCCTTATCTATAATGTATTTTAACATATTTACATAATCATATGTTAAATTTCTCACTTATTTTTTTAAAAAAAGAAAAAAGACTATGAATAAACTAGTCAATAAAAAGTAGACAGTTAAAAAAGATACTTTAAAACCCTGATTCGATTTTATATTGAATTGGGGT
>CAKOMQ010000032.1 GCA_934096715.1 uncultured Bacilli bacterium | reverse complement strand
TTCTATATACTAAAAAAAGACTATTGCTAGCCTTTAATCATTCTATACACTTCAGTTTGTTTCTTGCCCCCCCCCCAGCACGTATTCCAGTGTACCGAGAGAGAACTTTATAACTATAGGTTATAAAAATTTCGGGCTAAAATTAATATCGATTATCTTCTTTTACTATCAAGATAATCATATCAAATTTGATTATGAATTGCAACAAAAATATTGATATTTTACACAATTAATTAACTCAACTATTTTTCTTAATCATTTTTAAAACATTTTCCTTTGGGATCACTTATAACTCGCACCACCCGTAAACGGCTAACATTTTCATATTTATATATTTTATTCGCTAGAATAATCTAATTCATTTATTTCTTTATATTCATAATTTAATCTATTTTGTTTAGTAACAACAGATTCTCCTAAATTTTTTTCTATATCTTCTCTTGCTACTTTTGCTGCATGTCCACCCATTCTAGCAACTTCCTTGTTTTGTTCTAAACCATACGGCTTATGTTTTTCCGCAAGTCTTTTTGCAGTCTCTTCTGATAAATCGGTTAATATTATTTCAATACTATCCATATTATCTCTTAAAGATTCTTTACGAAGTCCTTTATACTCTTTATATTCTTTAGATGTCATACCAGACCACTCTTTATAAATCTCATTAGTTAGTATAGCATACTCTTTACCTTCAACTATACCATTTTCTTGCCAAACATCAGTTAATTCTTTTCTATCTTGAATTCCTTTTAATCTTTTTGCAATCCATTTTTCATCATAACCTTTAGTACGATATAAATCTATAGCTCTTTGAATAGCAAGTGACGGATCAAATGTTTCATCTATTCTTTCACTACCTAATTTAGCTAACCAAACTTTTATTGGTTCAGCATTTTTACTAGGAATAGACTCAATAATTCTAAACATACCTTCTATATCAACGACATCTGTTAATCTGTATTTGCCATCTTTAGCTTTTAATTTCAAACCGTTACAATTTGTAACGGTTTCATTACCTTCATCTTTAAGCCTTTTTTTCATAACTCTCCAATAAACCTGTGGATTTTCACTTTCTGCTAAAACTCCAACTATATCAACTACACTAATATAATATTTTTCAGATTCACTATCCCATACTGTTCTAATTGTTTCATTATTAAATATTTTATTTATTAAATGCATTTTATCTTGATTCATATTATCGGTCCTTTCTCAATTTATTTTAATTTCTTAAGTTTAATAATTATTTTATATATTTTTTGAGTTAAGAAAGTCATTAATCACCTTGCTTCTTATAACTCATTTTCATATTAATCAAAGTATTTTAAGTTTTAAAAGTCCTATAAATATATTTTTCTATATTATTCATTTTATTATTCCCACCTTATACACATTGTACCAAATATTTGTTCTTATGACAATTTTTTTATGATTAGCTATCGAAACAGTTCGATGACTATTTTTATTACACAGAAGATTGTAATTCCTCTGGTTAGACTTATCTTATCCTTATTCACATACAAAGATAAAAACTATCGAGTTAATTTTCGATAGTTTTCATCTGCTTTTTCTGGTACTAAATCTATTCCACCCTTACTAAATGGATTACATTTAAATATTCTTTTAATACTTAGTAAAGATCCTTTAATAAAACCAAATCTTTCATAAGCAACTAGTGCATAATTTGAACATGTTGGTATATACTTACACTTGCCATGACTACTTAAAGGTGTTCTTTGATATAATTTAATTAATTTTATAGCTAACTTCTTCATAATCAACATTATAGCAAAAATTCCAAATAATGGATATTGTAATTTATAATAAATTATACTATAATTTGGTTATAAACGTTCGTTTGTTTGTTAAAAAGGAGTGATAAAATGACAAGACTTAATAGGAATATTCTTTGCATAGATTTAAAAAGCTTTTTTGCATCCTGTGAATGTATTGAAAGAAACTTAGATCCTTTTACTACTCCCCTAGTAGTAGCCGGTTCTAATAAGGGCGCTATCACTCTTGCAGTAACCCCTTATTTAAAAAAACAAGGAATTAAAGGAAGAACAAGATTATATGATATGCCAAGAAATATTAAATATATAAAAGTTCCCCCTAGAATGAGTTTATATATCAAAAAAAGTGAAGAAGTCGTAAGTATCTATTTAGATTTTATATCTGAAGAAGACTTACATATTTATTCAATAGATGAATGCTTTTTAGATGTTACTAATTACTTAAAAATGTATAATAAAACTGATTATGAACTAGCAGAAGATATACTAAAAACTATTGAAAAGAAAACCGGTTTAACTGCAACTTGTGGAATTGGTCCTAATATGCTCTTAGCTAAAGTAAGTATGGATGTGGAAGCTAAAAAGTATAAAAATGGAATAGCTAAATGGACTTATGATGATGTAGAAAGTAAACTATGGAATATTTATCCCTTATCGGATATGTGGGGTATTGGCTCTAGAATGCAACGCAACTTAAATAACTTGGATATCTATACAGTCGGAGATCTAGCTCAAACTGACGTAAATATTCTAAAAAATAAATTTGGTATTATTGGAGAAGAATTATGGAACCACGCTAATGGAATAGATGAAAGTATCATTAGTGATAAAAAAATACCACCTAAATCTTCTTCAATAAGTCATTCTCAAATACTTTATAGGGATTACTATGAAGATAATATTAAAATAATTATCTTAGAAATGGCCGAAGTCTTAACTAGAAGACTCAGAACTAGTAATAAAATGACAAGACTTATTGGTTTTGGTATTGGTTACAATAAAGAAACTGGTGGGGGATTCTATCACTCTTTAAAATTAGATGAATCTACTGATAATAAAGAAACTATTTATAAATACTGTGTTATGATGTTTGATAAATTCTATAAAACAGATATGCCCATTAGAAAAGTTAGTATAAGTTTAGGCTCTTTAGAGAAAAAAACTAATGTTCAACTAAGTCTATTTGAAGACATAAATGAAATAGAAAAAGATAATCATTTAGAAAATGTTATTGATGAAGTAAAAAATAAATATGGTAAAAATAGTATACTAAGTGCTTCTAGTTTAACAGAGTATTCTACTATTAGAGAAAGAAATAAAAAGATTGGAGGACACAGTGCATAATGGATAGAAAAATGCTTAAATGGGCACCCTTTGATTCTGTAGTATCTGGCAAAAGAGTAATAAATGAAGTAATGCATGAAAAAAAGAAAATTAAAAAGCCTGTTTTAAGTGAAGATCAACTTAAGAATATAGAAAATAAAATATTAGATTCATATAATTCAAAAGACTTAGTAACTATAAGTTATTATGAATCAGGTTATATTTATAATATAGATAGTTATATTAAAAAAATAGACTACATAAATAAGATAGTCTATTTAAATAATAAATTAATATTTTTTAATCAAATTATGAATGTAATTTAAGATATCTTTCAACTTCATTTTCGAAGTTGTCTTTTATTGTATATAATATTTTATTTACATGAAACTCAGTAGTATTATAATTTTTATTTGTATCATATAAATATCTATCAGTTAGTTCATATTCAAATAAGAATCCTTCATCTACAATATTTAAATCTCCTAATGATAATAAATTAAATGGTATTTCTCTATCCTTCTCATCTACTATTTTAGTTAATTCTACTTTCTTATTATTAATTATTTGAATAGTCTCCGTATATTGTTCATCTACTAAACTAGTAAACTTAAGATTCATTTCTAGTAAATTTTTAAAATCTATATCACTTTTAAATATCTTTTTTAATTCTTCTAAAGGTAAATCATGTTTTCTAATTGCACTAATATTAGCACTTACATATAATACTTTAATACTATTATCTTCTAAAATATTAAATAATTCTAAACTATTATTTCTAAAAGTATCAATAGACTCTTCAGTTAAATCTTCTAAATGATATTGACAACATATTCTACTAACACTCATACTAGATTTATTTTCTTTATTATAACCACTTATTACAGGAGAAAATATATCTTTTTCATCCAACTCATCATAATAAAAATTTTTAAATACATGATTAAACTTTTCATTAAGACTTTTAAATAAATCTTGTTCTTCATCACATATATCAAACCAAAAATATATACCTAAATGTAAATAATTCATACTTCTCACTCCTTAACTTATCTTAAATGAATTAAGCATCTTATTAACTATAATTTCATTATTATTTACATCTTTACTCTCTTGGGGTAAAGATACAACTATTTTATAAATATTCTTTTTTTCATATATATAGTATTCTAAATTATCATAACCATTTATTAATTCACAACTACTATAATCAAACTTTTCATTCTTTTCTAAATTACATGCATCAGGTAATTTAGCTTTACTAACACTTATAACTACATTGTTATCTTTTATATTTTTATATATATCAGAATCATTATATTTAAATACTTGATAGCTATCTACATCATATCTCATTGAATATCCTAAACTACTTATAAACTTTTGAGTAACAAGTTGTTCTTTTTTTCCATCTACTTCAATTGTTTCAAACTGTTTATCAGTAGAAATATTATTTCTTAAATCAAGTTTTTTAAAGAAGAAATAATATATAAGACCTGCAATTAATATAACTAATAAAATAGTACTAATAAATATTATTAATTTCTTTTTAAACGATTTATCTTTATCAAATATTTCATTTATTTCATCTTTACTTAAATTAATTCTTATATCTTTATCTTCGTTCATTATAATACCTACTATCCTTTATTTAATAATACTATTTTTTTATATAGTACACAAGAAAAAAATGCTAAAATATGTAAACCCCTTTACTATTTTTAGCATTATACTAAAAGTTATACTACTTTAATAATTTATACAAATAGAAATAAACATTTCTAGCCCTAAAGTATGGTAACTGTTCTATTAGTTCCATACTTCTTACAAAGTTATTTTCATTTAAACTTTTTCTAAACAAAGATAAGAACTTATCTATCATCATATTATCTGTTAATACTTTTTCTATATTACTTTTATAAATATTATATATATTATTAAGAAGTTGTTTATCACTTATTAACATACTAGGAAATTCACTTATAACATCAAATTCTTCACGTGTTAATATATCAAAGTTATGTTTATATTCACTTATTACTCTTAAGTCTCCACTTAAATATTCTTCTCTTACTAAGTTTCCTCTTTTTATAGATCCTATTAACTCTTCTTTTGTATACTTAGAAGTAAATGTATCTATTTGAGATAAAGTATTATATTCTTCATTATTATATATATCTAACTCAGGAATATTTATAACATTATAATCCCCTAGTCTTTTTTGGAGTACTAAATAAAATCTTATACCATCCATATTACTCACCACCCCTAGATTGTACCAAATTTCTAAAAAAAAGTCATTAGTTAACTCTCAAGTTGTCTAATTTCATGAATAATTTTTCCATTTTTGTGGGGACATCTTAAACTTATTACTACCTGCTTCATTTTTAAAGGGGGCGAATTCGCCCCCCTTTAAAATTTTTGCTATTAATACTTTCCTATAGCCCCAAATAAAATATGACTTCTTTATTTTTAATTTCACTGAATTCCGTGAAATTAAAATTTTCGCTAAAACATCCAATTTCTAATTGCACCTGATGAATCAATATTTTTTCATTACTCTTACGTACTCTTTTAAATAGTTAAAATTTCCTTCACTATCGCCATTAAATATAAGTGTTCCAAGTAATAAGGCCATTGTAAATTCATTATATTCTTTACCTAGATATAATGAATTAAAATAATGATCTATTAACTCTTTATCATAATCAGTTTTAAAGTATTTTAAAAATTTAGCAAAGAAATTAACATTTTGTTGCCATACCACTTCACTTAAACTACCATTCGGAATACGTACTTCAAAAGTATTATAGGCATAAATATTATCAGGATTTTCTATTCCAAATAAGCTTATTGAATTTCTTTTTATATCATTTAACATTATTCTTACAGCCATTAATTGTTCTTTAAATGACATATAATCTGATAAGTTAATAATTTCATTTAATTTATCATTACATTCAAGCATACTCTTAGTAAAACTAGCAGCCATAAAGCAACTTCTAGGCCTAATGTTTTTAAAATTACCCATACTTACTTTAGTAATAACATTTTCAAATGCACACCACATTCTTAACATGTAAATATAGTCTTCAATATTATCATTCAAAAAAGACTTATCAAAATGAATATGCCCAGATGTATACATAGTTGCTTTACCCCTAGCCATTCTAATACATTTTAAAACATCTACAAGTTCTTTCCAAGTATGATGAGTATCCATAAGTACTGGACTTACCACTTCTCCACCAAATGAATAAGCTTTAGTTAAGTACTCTTCATCAACTTCATTCCATCCTACATGATTTCTCATAAGTAAATATTTAATAATTCTTTTTACACCTGCTTCATATTCTATTTCCAAACCAAATGTTTCATTTTCACTTAAACCTAAGTTATCCCTATAATCATATGGAGTATAGAGTAAATCAGATATAAGTTCTTTTTCTTTTATTGTCATTTCTTCATTCCTTTTGTATATTGTTTTAAGTAATATAAATAATCTATATCATCTTTAAATATTAAGTTACCTAAAAGTATACCTTTATCTAATTTATAACACCCTAAATTAGGTGGTAACTCACTACACTTTTTAAAATAGTAATCAATTAATTCTTTATCATAATCTCCATTAAAATATTCAAGAAAATTCAAAACAAAATTAACATTATTTTGCCATATTCTCTTGTTTAATGTACCATTAAAAGTTCTAAATTCAATTGTATTCTTATCTAAGTTATCTGCTGCTTTAACATTCCTTAAGTTAACTCCTAGATTACGAAACTTACCTAAGAAACTTATAATATCATGCAAATCATCTATAAATACTCCATTACTTTCTTCAATCACTTTCTTAATGCCATAGTAATTTCTAACCATATTAGGCCTAATAAAAGAAGAAAATAATTTATATTTATCTCTCATATGATCAAACTCTCCGTAAGAAAATTGATATACTTCTTTTTCAAATACTGTCCACATCTTAAGAAAATATAAGTACTTATTAATATCTTCATTAAATATAGTAGAACCAACATGAATATGTGCTGCGGTTGAATCATCTATATTAGCAAAATTATCTTTTAAATCAACTAGAATATCTCTTAACTCAACCCACGCTTCTTTTGTATCACAAAGTATTGGACTTACTACTTCTCCACCAAAACCACTATTAAATACTGTCTCATCTTTTTGATATCCCCACTTATTATACTTTTTCTCAATTAATTTTAATGCTTCAATATAATGAAGATTTATATATTCTATTTCTAATCCAAAAGTTATATCTTCAGAAAAACCTAATGTATCACGATAAAGAATCTCAACATCATCAAGTAATTTTAACAGTTCCTTCTTTTTCACCTATATCCCCCTTAAGGTAAGTAATATTATAGCATTAATTATATTTTTGTAAAGAAAAAACTCTCTATTCCTAGAGAGTCATCTATATATAAAGATATCTACTATATAAAATAGATAGAAAGCGTTAGTAGATATTCTTTATACCAATATTAATTAAGCATGATAGGATCTGCTAAAGTACCTATTCCGCCTAATGAAGTGACTTCACTTGTTAAATAAAATACTGGACGTACAGCACCGGAATAATACACGAAGTTGTAGAACACGCTACCGTCGCTATCTACATGCCACGCGCTGAATGTGCCACTACTAGCCATCGGACGAGAAATGGTCCATTCCCACATATTCATTGTTGTGTCATTATTGCTTTGGTGCATCCAACCCGTTTTTAGTGTAGATTGATTTGCAGTAGTACTTCCTGTTATTGCTAATGCACTTGACCCCAGTGATAATGTATAATCACTTGCATACATTAACCCTATTTTGGCACTTGGAGTTGTCCATACGCCAACTGCACTGGATTTTCCTGTTCTATTCATTTCATGTAAATATATTTGGCTTGGTGTTAATCCATTCCAATAGTCTGGACCATTACTTCCATCGTATGTTTTTGTGTTTACTGCACTCCATGTCCAATTTTCGAGTTTTTCTAACCATGTTGTATTTTGTAAGTAATCATATGATGTATTTGTTAAGAAATAACTTCCGTTAAGTCCTTTATACATATCACTATTTTCCCATGATATATCAGATTCATAGTCTTCATTCCATGCATATTTTCCTAATTGCTTATATTTAATTAGTTTAACATGATTATCTCCACTTGCATCTGAGAATACTCCTAATACACGATACATATATTTATCTTGATTTGCTGTACATTCTGATTTGTTATTTGTACCAAAACATATAAAGTTATTTGGATTAGTACTAGTTCCTACTGCACCACTTCCTGTATATCTATAGCCATCTCCTTCTAGTCCACTTTGCCATAAGTTTCCATTTGCGATTAAATAATCTGCTAGTGGTGTCAATTTATAAGTATATGATGAATGTGCTATATATCCTGCATCATCTATTACATGTACATAATATGTTCCTTCACTAGCCATATTATAACTTATTGTAGTACTCGTTACACTTTTCCATTCACAATCATTTATACTTGCTTTATTATTTATACAATATTTATTTAAATTACCTGTTCCTTTTGTTATCGTTGATGTTAATGTTGATCCAGTTGCAGATGTTGAAACTGCTAGTTTTGCACTACTAGAAGATGTATCTATCATGAACGGATCGTCAAGTGACCCATTTCCGCCCAAAATTGCTTGATTCGATGTAAGATAGAAGACTGGACGGGCCCCATAGGAGTTAGTCACACGGGTGCCGTACACGCGGCCATCATCACGCACACGCCACGCATAGAAGTAACCGTCATAGTCGCCATAACGGGCAAGCGTCCATTCATATTCAGACTTCGTTGTGTCATTATTACTTTGGTGCATCCAGCCCGTTTTTAATGTCGCAGCATTTATACTAGTTCCTGTTGTTAGTGCTAAAGCACTTGATCCCAATGATAATGCATAATCACTTGCATACATTAGACCAATTTTACTAGTAGGATTTGTCCATACTCCACCATTACAATTTACTGCGCTGCTATTATAATTTGTACATAATGTTCCTGTAGATGTCTTATGCATTTCATTTAAATATATTCCTTTTGGACTACTTTCATAATAATCTGTATTATTTGTTTTATCTTCAGATGTTTTTGTATTTACTGCACTCCATGTCCAATTTTCTATTTTATTTAACCACGTTGTATTTTGTAAGTAATCATATGTTGTGTTTGTTAGGAATCCAGAACCATTTAAACTTGCATATAATGTACTAT
>CAKOMQ010000031.1 GCA_934096715.1 uncultured Bacilli bacterium | reverse complement strand
TAGTAAGTGGAGAAATCAAAAACTTAACAAAAGGAAATAGTGTATCAATACCACTAACAAGTAGTGTAACAAATACATCTAGTACTCAAGATAAACTAGTAGGTAATTCATACACAATAAAAATAGAACCATATACAAGTGGAGATAAAAAAGCATTTTCTTGTAAATTAAGATATAAAATTGATACAACAAAAACATTTGCACAAAATTTAATTGATAGTGGCTGGTTATGGCAAAGTGGACTAGAAGGAGATGGCTATAGATATACAGGAACAGGTCTAAAATGTTCTTATGACAATGGAAATTATACTTTGTATGCACATGAATGCCCGACATTATATAATTATACAGTTACTCGTGCGCCGTTAGACTTAACAGGCGATGTAATGTATGAAAAAAGTTGTCCGAGTGATAATGAATATTTTTCTTATTCATCATGTACTGAATTGAACGCTATTCCTGATTATTCAAATATTCCAAATAATTTTATATGTTTCGGTACAACAGATAAAGCAGCATGTACAGCAAATCAAGATAAATACATGTATAGAGTATTAGGAGTATTCTCAGATTCAAACGGAGAAAATCATGTTAAACTAATTAAATATAAGCAATTAAGTTCAACATATGCATGGAATGAAGATGATGTCACAAATGTATCATGGGAAAATAGTGATATGTATAAAGGATTAAATGGAAGCTATTTCTTAACAAACGTAGCATATGATTATTTACAAAACAAAACATGGTTAAATAAAATCGAAAATTGGAGATGGAGTGCAGTAAATACAAAAACATACGATGGAAGTAGTGGACCAGAATATTGGAATTTAACACCAAGTCAAATATATTTACATGAAATGAATAGAAGTACGAAAACAAGTACAGTAGGTGAATGGACAACTCCAAGTGCAAAAATAGGCTTAATGTATGCAAGTGATTATACGTTGTCATTGGGGGCAAGCGCATTAACAATAACAGGAAGTATTTATGATAACAGAGATACACTAAAAACTGGATGGATGCGTCCAAGCAATAATGACACAACGAAGTCTAGTTATGAATGGATACTTTCTAGTTTTGGGTATAGTGGTAGTTACTTTGCTGCGTGGGATATAATGGATGATAAAGGTCACGTGTTATACGCCCAAGTCAGCAATGCACTTGATTCACGCCCAGTCTTCTATCTTACATCCAACGAAGCGATCTCGAGCGGAAATGGGTCACTTGACGATCCGTTCGTTCTTCCTGAGTAACTGACAGTTTTGAAGAAAAGCCATATTTAAGGCAAAAATCGGTAATAATTTTTCGACCAGAAGTTAATGATTTACTATATTTTATAAAAAATAGAAGTTTATAACATGCAAATTAGCCCAACTAGAGTTGAGCTAATTTTTATATGAGTTTTATTTATTCAGACATCATATAGTTTAAAGTTAAATTTAATTCTAATGTATTTTGCAGAACTTAAGGCGAGTTTAAATAACTTTAAACCTGATTGAAATAATGATATTATTCTAGTTAAATTACCAGTGCTAGTCTTTTTAGATGTTCTCATACCAATATGTTTGTATGAACCAGAGTTTTTAGACATATCAGTACCTAAACAAATATAATAAGATACTGCAATACATAATAGAGAATATAAATTATCAAATGCATGTAGATGTTTTAATCCCGTTTTTTCTAAATAAAATCCATTAGATTTTTGATTTTTAAATATAGTTTCAATACCACCAAATCTGTAACCATAAAATTTTTTGGCACGTCTAGTATCAACATTAGATATTAAATACCAACGTTCTTGATGATCAGCACTTTTGCAAACAGTTAAATTATATTGGAATTTGTTTCTAGTGAATTCTAAGTTTTCATAGAATTTAGAATGGTATTTTAAGCTAGGTAGTTTAGGAAGTTCAGTCCATATTTTGTGTTTTTCTTTTTTATCATAATAAAGTATTTTAAAGTTATCTTTGCATCTAAATACAAAAGAATCTTTAAGAACTTTATCAATAAAATGAAATAGTGGAAAGAAGTTACCAAACCATCTGTCAGCAAGAAAAACAATTTCAATTGAATCATCAATAGATTTAATTAAGTCATGGACATGTTGTAAAGCATTTCTAATATTATCAAGTTTAAAAGCTTCTCCATAGCCTTCTTTACCTTTACCATTAAAAGCATTAAAGAAGATAGGGAATCCTTGTTTACCGATTTTCATGCTAAGCATAAAAACGGTAAACTTGTCTTTAACGAACATGTGGTCAAAAGAAATAAAAACTCTGTTGTCATCATGTTTAACTTTATAATTAGAAAGAATATGTTTAATAACATTATCAAATAAAGAATGAAAGTTGTTGTTAGAGTTATTAAGAAATCTAGATATTCTAGTAAGAATAGAATCAAACTTAATATCAGGATATAAAGAAAATAATTCAAGAGCAATTTTATCAAAATTAATAGATGAAGAAGAGAGCATAGCAGTAAAAAAAAACACCTAAGAAATTAATTTGATTTTTAGTAAGAGAATTATCGATTGATAAAAAGAAATCATTAAAACTTATTGAATAGGGACGAAAATTATTATATAATTTAGACATAGACAACCACCTTTTATTTTATTTTTTTATGTTTATAGCTATATAATAGCAAAAAACGGTTGTCTATACAATAAATACAAAAGGAGATAGAAATATCTCTTTTTTAAATAATTAAAAACTGTCAGGTAATAAGTTCATGCTAGCTGAGTAACTTGGTGGTCTCGTGGTCTCGTTAACTTAACTGTGTCTCGTATAAAAGATACTATAAATGTTAATATAAAATAATAAAGATGTAGATCAGTTCAGGTCTACATCTTTTCTAATTCTTTATAAGCTACTTTACCAACTAAGGTAGTAGGTAAATCATCTAAGTATTTTATTTCTCTAGGTGTTTCATATTTAGCTAAATGTTTCTTTAAGTGTTCTTTTATACTATTCTTATCTGTTAAAGTATTATGATTTTCTTTTAGTACTATGAAAGCTTTTACTATTTCTCCTTTATGTTCATTAGGAATACCTATTACAGCACATTTAAGTACTGATTCATGACTCATAAGAACTTCTTCTACATGTGATGGATAAACATTATATCCGCTAGTTATAATCATTCTTTTTAATCTTGATTTATAATGTAATAATCCTTTTTTATCTATATAACCAATATCTCCGGTATGTAGGTAAGTTTTACCATTAATAGTTTCTAGAACATTTTTAGTTTCATCTGATTCTTTTAAATATTCTAACATAATATTAGGACCACTTATAAGTATTTCTCCATCTTTATTACTAGGTAGTACTTTATTAGTATTTATATCTACTATTAAAAAGTCTGTATTAGGGAAGGGGAATCCGATTACATCAGATTCATTTAAAAGTCCTTCTGGAGATAATGCAACAACTCCACTTGATTCAGTTAATCCATAACCAATTCTTATATCTGTTTTACATCCATATTCTTCTAGAGTATCATTAACTCTATCTTTAAGATTTTGACTCATTGAGTCTCCACCACATACTACTAGTTTCCAATCTTTTAATTCATTTTTTCTAAATTTCATTTTACTAATTTGATCATATAAAGTTGGTACACCACAAAGAATATTAAAATGATATTTTCTTATGTATGATTTAAACTTTTTAATATTGAATTGAGGAATAAGTATAGCACGCATACCATTATATAAAGGAGTGTGTGTACAAATACCAATACCAAAAGCATGGAAGTTAGGTAAGAATGTTAGGAATGCATTCTCTGGTATTAGAGCATCTGATACAATTCTACTTTGTAATGCTTGAGCATTAAAAGAATAATTACTAATAACTACACCTTTAGGTTTACCAGTAGTACCACCACTATAAAGAATAACTGCTGGATCTAATGGATCAACTTCTTCATAAGCATTATCATAATACATCTCAGATAAATTAATGAAATGATTCCATAACATAATTTTATGGTCTTCTTTAATGTTCATTTTTCTTCCTTTAAGTAGCCAATATATAAAAGCAGTTAATCTTTCCATAGATTTAGTAGCTGATGTTACAATTACTTTTTCTACATCTGTATTATCTAGAATATTTCTTACCTTTTTATAGGCTATATCTATACATAACATTACTTTAGATTCACTTTTATTTAAATAGTATTCTATTTCTTTTTCGCTCGATAATGGATGAATCATATTAGCTATTGCACCAATCTCATTAATGGCGTAGAACATTGTAACTTCTTCTGGAGTGTTAGGCATACATATAGTAACTTTATCTCCTTTGTTTACTCCTAGAGCTTTAAGTGCTTTAGCACATTTATTAATTCTTCTTATAAGTTGTTTATAGGTAATTTGATTATTATAGTATTCTATTGCGGTATTATCTGGAAATTTAATAGCACTTTCGTATATTGCGTCATATAAACTACCAGAAAAGTATTTAATTTTACTAGGTAATTTATCATAGTATTTATTTCTAAAATACTTCAGTTTAATATTTCTATAATTATTTCTAATTTTTAATAATATTTTTTCTATCATATTTATTCTCCTAACATATAAGTCTATTATAGCATGATTTACATATATTTACTAATAAATAGATATGTGGATATTGTATTTAATATTCTATTATGTTATTATTTAGATAGAAAGAAGGTAATCATATGATTTATGTAATATTAGGTATTATATTATTATTAATTATTTATGTTGTGGGAGTTTATAATAGTTTAGTTAAGCTTAGAAACAAAGTAGATGATCAATCTAGTCAAGTAGATATTGAACTTAAGAAAAGATTTGATCTAGTTCCTAATTTGGTGGAAACTGTTAAAGGTTATGCTAAACATGAAAAAGAAACACTTGAAGAAGTAATTAAGGCACGTAATAGCTTTACAAGTGCTGGTAATATGAATGAAGAGTTAGCTGCTAATGATAATTTATCAAATGCATTAACTAAGTTGTTTGCATTATCTGAAGCATATCCAGATTTAAAGGCTAATACTAATTTCATTAATTTACAAAATAGTTTAAATGAAATTGAAGAAAATATTGCTTATAAAAGATCATTCTATAATGAAACAGTTAGAATGTATAATGATAAGATTATGACTGTACCAAGTAATATAGTTGCTAATATATTTAATTTTAAAGAAAAAGAATATTTTCAAATTAATGAAAAAGAAAAAGAAAACGTTAAAGTTAGTTTTTAGCATTACTTATTCAGTAATGCTTTTTTAAAGGAGAAGTTTATGAAAAGAATAAAATTATTATTATTTACATTATTAGTTTTATTTACTTATACTAATGTATATGCAAGTAATAAAGTAAATGAAATTAATATGAATATTTTTATATCTGAAGATGGTACCGCTACTATTACAGAAGAATGGAATGCTAAGTTAACCGAAGGTACTGAAGGATATAAAGCTTACTATAATATAGGGGAATCTACTATATATGATTTAAAAGCATATATGGATGGTAAACTTTTTACAACAATAGATGAGTGGCATCCAGATTATGGATTTGATTCTAAAAAATATAAAGCAGGTATTAATTATACAGATGAAGGTCCTGAAATATGTTTTGGTATAACTAGTTATGGTGTTCATACTTATAAATTAGAGTATAAAGTAACTAATTTTGTGGTATCTACTACAGATAGTGATATGATTTATTGGAATTTGATTGATAAAAAATTTACTAGTAAACCAAGTAAGTTCTTTATAAAAATATATAGTAGTTTTAAATATGATGACTCTGTACCTGTATGGGGTTATGGTTACAGTGGTGGTTATGCTTATGTAAGTGATGGTGTTATTGAACTTACAAGTGATAAAGGTCTTGGAAGCGATGAGTATGTCGTATTACTTGCTCATTTTCCTAAAGGAACATTTAAAACTAAAATAACACTTGATGAAGATAGTAAATATTATGAAGATTTAGCTAGTGAAGGTTCTTATCGTAATGAAGAAAAAGATAATACTATCTATTACGTTTTGGGTGCTCTTGGGTTTGCTACTGCTTTAATCATAATATTTAGTACTATTGCAAGTAATAATAAGCATTTAGGTAATTATATAATAAACTTTCCTGAAAAGAAGAAAAAAATTCCAAAAGATACACTACCTTTTAGAAATATTCCTTGTGATAAAGATATTTATAGAGCATATGTTGTTACAAATACATATGATATTGGAAAAAAACAAACTGATTTCTTAGGCAGTATACTTCTTAAATGGACTAAAGATAATGTTGTAACTGTTATAACTGAAGAAGCTTCATTTAATAGAAAAGTTACGAAGATAAAATTTAATGGATTAACTGGACTTGAGCCAGATATAGAAAGACAACTTTATAATTATATGTTTGAAGCAAGTATAGATGGCGTACTTGAGAAAAATGAATTTACTAAATGGTGTGAAAATAATTATGAAATAATTTTTGACTGGTTCAATGATGTATATAATTATGAAATTCCAATTTTGGAAAGTAATAAATACTTAGTTAGAAACATTAAAGGAACTAATAAAATGCTTGTAACAGATGTTTTTTTTGAAGATGGTAAAAGACTAGTTGGTCTTAAGAAATTCTTTAAAGAATTTACTAAAATGGATGAAAAAACAGCTATTGAAGTCAAAGCTTGGAAAGAATATTTAATATTTGCTCAACTTTTAGGTATGGCTGATGAAGTAGGTAAACAATTTAAAAAGCTATATCCTGATTTAATTACTGATCAAGAATTAGATACTTATACTACTGTATATGTATTTAGTAGTAACTGTGTAAATGCCGCTAGTAGTGCTAGAGCTAAAGCCGAAAACTATAATTCTGGTGGTGGCGGAATGTCGTTTGGCGGCGGCGGTGGTGGATCCTTCGGTGGTGGGGGAGGAGGCTTCCGTTAATATGAAACTTGTGATTACACAAGTTTTTATTTTCTATACACTTACCATTAAAAGCATTGTTTTTTAAGGAAAGTTTATTGCCTATTTTACTTTCTTAACTTACTATTATTGTAAAGAGAGATGATGCGATATTGTAGACAAGAAAAAAGTAATTTATACTATTATTCTAATTATTACTATAGCATGTATTATACTTATTATTAATTTTACTAATAATAAGAACGATAATACTGATAATAATATTCCAAAAGATGACTCAATTATAGATGTTCTAAAAAATAAATATTCTGAGAAGAAATATTTGAAATTAAAAAATGGAGAAATACTAACTGATAATACTTCTTTTAGTGAATATTCATTTATAATAGATAATTCTATATATGTTTTTAATCCGCAGAAATTAGATAAAGGTGAATTGGAATATAAAAAGGTGTATGATTTAGATAGCAATATTAAAGTAATGAATATTGCTCCTAATTATGGAGCAGACATAAAATTTTATGATTATAGTGACACCTTATATACACTTCATGATGATAATTTAGATAATTTAGTTAATAATAGTTACGATATGTATTTGAAGGCTAATTATAGTCTAAGCAATTATCTTAAATGGGAATATTCTACTAATTTTCTAGGCAAGAAAATTAGTTATGATTATATGTCTGAATATGTATTTGTAAAAGATAACATAATGTATTATAAAAATTATGGTAATAATAAATATCCGGATATTGAAAAAGTAAATGGTAATTATATAGGAGAAAATATAATTAAGATATTTAATGAAAGAATTGTAAAAACTAATAAAGGTTTTTATGAGTTAATGAGTTATTTTGATACAAACTTAAATAAAAAGATTATTACGACGGTAAAAATTAATATGTTAAGTAAATATTATAATGAGATATTAACATTAACTTATAAATACATAGTATTAAAAGATTATACGCTTATACCTATAAATGATGTGATGGAGAATAGAGTAAGAGAATATTCATATGATTATTTCTTAAGTGGTTTTAATTCTATGAAAGAAATAGAGTATGAAGAATAATAGAAAGAATGGAGAAAAATAATGAAAAATAATAAACAAATAATAGTTAAAGTTATATTAATGCTTTTATTAGGTATCTTTGTAATGCCTATAAAAACAAATGCTGAAGAAATAGATCTAAGAATTGCAAATATAGATATTGAAGGTGTAAAGTTTAATTATAATGCAGGTGATAAACCAGTAGCAAGTGCTTATACAAATGACCCATGGGATGAGTTATACGATATAGATTATGAATATTGGGAAGAAATGGAAACTAATGATAGTGGAGAACTTGTTCCAGTAAAATTTTGGTATTCTGATGAAAATAAAAATAATGCTTTAACAGAAGACAAAAAAATAGTTACTTTTCTAGAAGGAAAGACTTATATGTATAGTATTTATCTTAAAGCAAAAGGGGATAATAAATTTAGCGATAAGACTACAGTGAGAGTTAATATGGAAAAAGCAAATAATATTAAAGTTTTTAATCCTGGTTTAGTACTATTTGTACCTGCTGTAAAAACGATAAAACCAACAAAACCAGTTTTGTTAAAACACATTGATGTAATAGAGTTAAATAATGCTACAATCAATTTTAATGCCAATGATAAACCTGTATTTACAGGGAAAACGCCAAATGACGCACCATATATTTATCAATTTGAAGGATGGCACGCTAAAGATGGTGCAGGTATAACATCAGCAGAATTCTTTAATCAAGGTTATGAAAAACTTATTACTACTTTTGAAAATGGAAAAGAATATCAATATATTTTATATTTTAAAGCTAAAGAAGGATATGCTTTTACTAGAAAAACTAAATTAAAAATAAATGGTAAATATTATAATTATAAGGTATCTGATTGGGAAGAAGAAACTAGTGTGGATGAATTTCAAACAACATGGAGAATGTATCCTGATTTAATAATGTCACCTATATCTAATAAGAATGAAATTAAAAGTACTGGTAAAATAAATGGCAGTATTATATTTGAAAATAAGTTAGATAAAGATTATACGTTAGATATTAATCAAATTGAAATTAAGAAAGAATTGTCTGATAAGAATATCAAATATTTAGTAGATATTAATTTATTAGAAAATGGTCAAATAATTAAAATTAATAATACTAAAATGAAAATAAAAATTGCTTTACCAGAAGATTTAAAAGGATATAAAAAATACGAAGTAGTTTATATTAAAGATAATCAAATAAAGGAAACTATAGAAGCAAAAGTAGAAAATGAATCCATTGTATTTGAAACATCTCATTTAAGCGAGTATGGAATTGTTGCAACTGAAAAAATATCTAATAATGATGTAGTTATTCCAAAGACAAGTGATAATGTTATATTGTATTTATTATCTGGTACGATATCATTAATGATACTAGTTGGTGGTATATATAAATCAAAAAAGATGAGTTAGATTAATTTCTAACTCATTTTATTTAAGAAAAAAACGAATCAAACGATTCGTTAATATTCAAATTGGTGACCCGTACGGGATTTGAACCCATGAATGCATGCGTGAAAGGCATGTGTGTTAAACCACTTCACCAAC
>CAKOMQ010000030.1 GCA_934096715.1 uncultured Bacilli bacterium | reverse complement strand
CCTCCTTATAAATATTATTACATAAAAAATGTAAACAGTATCTTTTTTAACTGTCTACATTTATTTTATCACTTTATTACAAGTCTCTAATTATTTAATTTCTTATCTAAGATATCTCTAACTAATTCAGGATTAGCTTTACCTTTAGTCTCTTTCATTACTTGCCCTACAAAGAATTGAAAAAGATTAGATTTACCATTTTTATAAGCAGTAATATTATTTTCATTATTAGCTAGAATATTATCTATTATAGATATAAGTTCATCTTCATTGCTTATTTGTTTAGAATCTTCAAAATATAATTTAGGTTCTTTCTTCTCTTTAATAGACTTATTAAATATATCTTTAGCTATCTTACTAGATATATTACCACTTTCTAGTTCATCTATTATTTCTTTTAAATATAAAGGCGTTATAAATAAATCTTTAATAGATTCTTCAGTTTGATTTAAATAACCTAATATGTTTGTAATTAACCAATTAGATAAAGTACTTGGGTTAATTCCTAAATCTATTCCTTCATCAAAGTAGTCAGATATTTCTTTTTCTTTAATAATAGTTTCAGCATACTTAGAAGATATACCTAAGTCAATATATCTATTATATCTAGAAAGTGGAAGTTCTGGTATAGTAGATTTAATATTATCTAGTAAAGACTTTTCTACTTTGAATTTAGGTATATTAGGATCTACAAAATATTTATAATCAATAGCGTTCTTTTTATCTCTCATAAATATAGTAGTCATACTATCTTCATCCCAACGTCTAGTTTCTTGTTCTAAAGTAGAATATGTACCATTTTCTTTCATTTCTATTTGTCTTTTAATTTCATATTCGATAGCGTTCTTTACTCCACCAAAAGAGTTAACATTTTTAATTTCTACTCTAGTACCAAGAGTATCACTATCTTCTTCCATAATAGATACATTAACGTCACATCTTATTTGACCTTTCTTAGTATCAGCTTCTGATATATCTAAATATCTATAGATACGACGCATTGATTCTAAAAACGCCACTGCTTCATCACTTGAATGCATATCTGGTTCAGTAACAAGTTCTAAAAGTGGAACACCACATCTATTATAATTAATTAAACTACGATTATCTTCATGAGTAAGATTAGCACTATCTTCTTCTAAATGAATATTATTAATTCTAACAGTTTTAACTTCTCCATTACATAGATAAGAAAAGTTACCATAGATACCTGCTGGAATTGGTTTAGTTTCTTGAGTAATTTGATATCCTTTAGGTAAGTCTGGGTAATAGTAATTCTTTCTTTCAAAATAGAAATACTCCGGAGTACTACAGCCAAGTGCTTGGGCCATCTTAAGAGCTTTTTTAACACATTCAATATTTACAACTGGTAAAGTACCAGGGAGTGCTAGATCTACTGGACTTACACAAACATTAGGTTCTTCATTATACTCATTCTTACTAGGTGAAAAAACTTTACGATTAGACTTCATTTCACAATGCATTTCAAGTCCAATTAATACTTTATATTTCATCCTATTCACCTAATCCTTTAAACTCAATTAGACTTTCTAAAGAACTAGCTAGTCCTAGAGTTAATTCATCTAAATAATTATTACAAGTAATATTTATACCAACTGGCATACCATTTATAATACCACTAGGTATAGTAATAGATGGAAAACCACCAAAGTTACCTATTTGTAATAGATTATCTAATACTTCAGTTTCTGTACGTTTTAAAGTTTCACTTACTTCACTAACAAGTGGCGCAATACCACTACCAACTGGCATAATTAAAGCATCATACTCCTTGAATAATTCTTTCATCTTATCTACTATTAATCTTCTAATACGCATAGCATTCTTAAAATATTTTTCTTGATTTTCTTTTTGAAGTACATAAGATCCAATTACAAATCTTCTTTTAATAAGTGGAGAGAATCCATTAGTACGATGATCTTTTATCATATCATTAATATTATCTCCCTTACCCCTAGGTCCAAAAATAATACCAGTTAAATTAGACATATTACTAGTAGCTTCTCCACAAGATATTGAAGTATATACACTAGGAATACTATTAAGTAAGTATTCATCTATATCTATTCCTTCAACTATAGCACCCTTGCTCTTTAATAATTCTAATTTAAGAAAGAAATTATCTATATGTTTATATAATACTTCATTATTAGAATAGTTTTCTTTATTAACTAAACTTTTAATATAAAAGAACTTTTTACCTTCTAAAGATATATCTAAATTATCTAATAGATTTATATTACTTGAGTCAATACTAGTCATATCATGATAATCTTTTCCTTTAATATTATCAACAACTATTGCAGCATCTCTTACTGTAGTTGTAAGTACTCCAATATGATCTAAACTAGACGCAAATGGAAATAATCCATAACGTGATATAAGCCCATAAGTAGGTTTATAACCAACTATTCCACAGTATGCTGCTGGTTTTCTTACCGAATCTCCAGTATCACTACCTAGAGCATAAGGATACACATGAGCTGCTACTGACGCAGCACTACCAGCACTTGATCCACCACATATACGAGTTTTATCCCATGGATTTAATACTATACCAGTATGTCCAGTTGTACCAGTACCACCCATACCAAATTCATCTAATACAGTTTTACCAATTAAAATAGCACCACTTTCTTTTAATAATTTATAACTAGTTGCATCATATACAGGTACATAATTTTTTAAAGTATTACTACTACCAGTAGTTAAATAATCTTTAGTAGATATATTATCTTTAAGTCCATAGGGTATACCAGAAAGTAAATTATCATTAACTTCATACATATCTGGTTCATCTATAATAGTAACAAAAGCATTACATTCATCTTGTAATTCATGTGCTTTTTTAAGAGATTCTTGAACTAACTCTTCTATAGTTACTTCCTTATTAATAAGTTTTTCATGTAACTTTTCAATCATTCTCCCACCACCTTTGGTACTATTATTTCTTTATCTGTATGAAGTCCACTATTCTTAAGTATTTCTTCACGTGTTAAAGATTCAGTGTACTCATCACTTGCAAGTACACACTCAAAATCATCAAGAGCATGAGTCATAGGTTCTACTTCACTAATATTTGGAATACTACTAATAATATTCATATTATCTTCTATAATACCAAATTCATCTAATACTAATTTGTTTTCTTCTAAAGTAAGTCCTATTAGAAGTAAATCAGCATAATAATCAACTAATTCTTTACTAAACTTCATATTTCACCTATGGTTCAATTCTATTAGGACCCCTAAATAAGAACATTTCTTCTTTAATAGATGGAATACCTAAAAGTAACATCGTAAGTCTATCTACTCCAATAGCAAATCCACCATGTCTAGGACATCCATATTTAAAGAATTCTAAATAGAACTCTACATCCTTACTAAGTCCTTTTTCCTTAGCTTGTTTAACTATATATTCATATCTATTTTCTCTTTCAGCTCCAGTAGTTATTTCTACTCCACGCCAGATCAAATCATAACCAAGTGGAATATCATTTTCTCTCTTATGATAGAATGCTCTTTTAGTCTTAGCAAAATCAGTAATAAATATAAACTCATGATTATACTTTTCCATTGCATACTTATAAGCTAAACTTTCACTCTCACTATTCATATCTCCTACATCTATAGTAGGTATATCATAACCATATAATTCATGTAATTCTTTATATAAATCTTGTAATTTTATTCTAGGAAAAGGCTTAGTAGGAACTACTACTTCTTTATTAAATACTTCAAGTATTCTATCTTCATACTTTTCTTTTACTTTAGTTAAACCAGCAATTAATAAATCTTCTTCAAAATCCATAACATCTAAATAACTTTTAATATTACTAAACTCTATATCAAAAGAAGTAAATTCAGTAGAATGTCTATTAGTATTAGAGTTTTCTGCTCTAAAAGCTGGTGCTATTTCAAATACACGTTCAAATCCACTAGCTATAGCCATTTGTTTATAAAATTGAGGACTTTGAGCTAAATATGCTTTAGTATCAAAGTATTTTACTTCAAAAACTTCACTACCACTTTCACTTGCTGTAGGTATAAGCTTAGGTGTATGTATTTCAATAAAATCATTATCTACACAATAATCACGCATAGCATTAATCATACACGTTTGTACTTCAAACATCAGAATATTCTTTTCACTTCTTAAATCAATAAAACGATAATCTAATCTAGTATCTAAGTTAACTCCTTCTAAGTTTTTATAATTAAAAGGTAACGCTATATCCGATAAAGAAGTAACTTCTATATTATCAGGTATAATTTCCATACCATTTAACTTAACTTTTTCATTTTCTACTACTCTACCTATAACAGTAATAGTAGATTCATTAGTTAAATTCTCTATACTTTTAACTAACTCATCATTATCTTCTTTTTCAATAGTTATTTGTATTTTACCAGATCTATCTCTTAATACAATAAATATAACATATTGTAAGTTTCTTATATTATCTACAAATCCACTTACTTCTACTACTTCATTAAAATGTTTACTTAATTCATTTATCTTCATAATTATTAATATTCACAATTCTTAGGAGTTCTTGGATAAGGTATAACATCTCTTATATTATCTACCCCAGTTAGATACATTACAAGTCTTTCAAATCCAAGTCCAAATCCTGAGTGAACACATCCTCCATATCTTCTTAAATTTAAATACCATTGAATATTACTTTTACTTAAATGTAAATCTTCTAATCTTTTAACTAACTTATCATAGTCATTTTCTCTCTCACTACCACCAATTAACTCTCCAATACCTGGTACTTCTAAATCAACTGCCGCTACTGTTTTATTATCACTATTAAGTTTCATATAGAATGATTTTATATCTTTAGGCCAATTCTTAATAAATACTGGACCATTAAAGTATTCAGTAATAAATCTTTCATGTTCTTTTTGAATATCATCTTCATATCCTGGTTTAAATTCAAAATCTACTCCACTATTAATTAGAATATCTACTACATCCTTGTGATCTATTCTAACAAAATTACTATTTAAAAGCTTTTCAAGTCTTTCTATTAAACTAGAATCAACAAATTTATTTAAAAATTCTAATTCACTTCTACCATTATCTAGAACATACTTAACAATATGCTTAATCATATCTTCTTCTATATCCATTAATTCTTCTAAATCACAGAACGCTATTTCTGGTTCAATCATCCAGAATTCATTAGCATGTGTTTTAGTATTTGAGTTTTCACTTCTAAATGTAGGACCAAAGGTATAGATCTTCTTATATGCCATTGCAAATGTTTCACCATGTAATTGACCACTTCCAGTAATAAATGTTTCTCTTCCAAATAAATCTTTTTTAAAATCTATTTTTCCGTTTTCATCAAATGGTAAGTTATCAAAATCAAGGGTAGTTACTTTAAACATTTCTCCACTACCTTCACAATCAGCACAAGTAAGAAGTGGTGTATGAACATATACATAGTTCTTTTTACCAAAGTAATCATGTATCGCTAAAGACGCTAAACTTCTTATTCTGAATATAGCATTATAAAGATTAGTTCTAGGGCGAAGATAAGCTACTTCACGTAAGAACTCTCTTGTATGTCTTTTCGGTTGAATAGGATAATCTTCACTACAAGCACCATGAAGTACAATACTTGTTGCTTTCAATTCATAATCTTGTTTACCACTAGATTTAATAAATATCCCTTTAACTTCAATACTAGTACCTACAAGCATTTTACTAACTTCATCAAAATTATCTAAGTTTTCTTCATAAACTATTTGCAAAGTATTAAAGTTAGTACCATCATGGAAATCAATAAATCCATAATGAGCTTGACTTCTATTATTTCTAATCCATCCTTTTAAGAACACTTCTTTATCTAAGTATTCTAAAGGACTTTTTAATATATCATTAATCTCTGTTACTTTCATAATTTTCCTTTCTATAAATTACTAATTAGGTAATCTACTATATCATTTTCATCTACTTTTTCTTCTTCTTTAGTTAAATTATCTTTTACATTTATTAAACCTTTACTTAAATCTTCACTATTTAAGATAATTAATTTTTGACTATTAAGTCTATCAGCTGCCTTAAATTGCCCTTTAAGTCCTCTAGCCATATTATCCATTTCAGTCTTAATTCCATTTAATCTTAAAGTTTCAGCCAAGACTACAGCATGCAATTTTTCTTCTTCATTAACATACATAATATAAACATCAACATTGTTAGTTATATTTTTATACATTTCCATTTCTTTTAGTTTTAAAACAAGTCTATCTATACCACTAGCAAATCCAATACCATAACTTTCTGGACCATCTAATTCCGTAATAAGTTTATTATATCTTCCACCACCAGCAAGCACATCAGTAGATTTAGTAAATGAATCCAAACTAACTAATTCAAATACAGTATGGTCATAATAATCTAGTCCTCTAACTATTTTAGGATCAACTTCATAATCAATACCCATTAAATCTAAGTACTTTAAAACAGTTTCAAATCTACTCTTACTTTCATCATTTAAATAATCAATAGTTTTTGGAGCATTCTTGATAATATCACTATCTCCATCCACTTTACAATCAAGTATTCTAAGCGGATTAATCTTAAATCTTTCTTGACAATCTTCACATAAGTCATTTATATGCGGTTCTAAATAATCTACTAAAGCACTCTTATAATTTTCTCTAGATTCTTTATCTCCTAAAGAATTAATATTTACTTGTAAATTATCAAAACCTAAAGACTCCGGAATACGATAAGCAATACTTATAACTTCAGCATCAACTACTGGATCATTACTACCAAGTACTTCTATACCATATTGAGTAAATTCTCTTAATCTACCACTTTGGGGTCTTTCATATCTATACATAGTTTCATTATAATAATACTTTTTCGCATCAGGAAGAGCATATTCTTTATCTTCAATATAACTTCTAACTACACTAGCTGTTCCTTCAGGTCTTAAGGTAATATTTCTATTACCTTTATCTTTAAAATCATAAGTTTCTTTTTTAACAATATCAGAAGATTCTCCTACACTTCTATGGAATAGTTCACTAGCTTCAAATACTGGAGTTCTAATAAACTCATAATTATAATTAGACATAAATGCATCAATTGTTTCATTCACATACTTCCATATTAAAGCATCTTTTCCTTTAATATCTACACAACCTTTTTGTTTAGCGATCACTAAATCATCTCCATTTCTTAAAAAAGACCTAGAACATGTAAGGGCGAGTATTCTCGCGGTACCACCTTACTTCTAGGTCTCATTACATTATCGCCATATTCGCGTTTCTAATTACGAAAGTGTCTTCATTTTATAATCCTGTTTGACTTTCTCACCAACCGTCTTCGCTTTAAACTATAAATTATAAAACTACTTTTCCTTCCTTAGAAAAAATTATATATTCATTTTACTCCAAAACTAATTAGTATTCAAGTGTTTTTTATTAGTTTTCTATAAACCACCACTCCTAAGAAACAAACATTCTCATATTAATACAATTATACTATACTATAATTTACGTCAAAAGTCAGTATTATATCTTTATATTCTCCTGATACTATTGTGGCATGTTCACTATAAGTCAATATTTATAATATTGAGTCTTTAATTTCAACTGGTGACAATTTGTCACCATTTCATTGCCTTCTTCATTTCGAAAACGGTCGAATGCGGTCGAAAATGTTGGCTATATTGTCATATATTTTTATAATTAATGTGTGGTGATAATTATGTTTGAATCAAGTCAATTTACAGAGTTAAAATTAAAAGTCACTAAAGACTTAAAAAAAGAAATAGTAGCATTTGCTAACTCAAACGATGGTACTATTTATATAGGTATTGATGATAATGGTAAAGTAGTTGGTTTAAAAAATGCCAAAAAAAATTTAGAAACTATAAGTAGTATGATTCACGATAATATAAAATCTGATTTAACACTAAATACTAAATTATATATCGAAAAAATTAATAAAAAAGATATAATAGTAATTAAAATATGCGAAGGAGATAATAAACCATATTATATTACAGAAAAAGGATTAAAGCCTGCAGGTGTATATTTAAGATTTGGTAATACTTCTATTCAAGCAACAGAAGAAGGAATTAAAAAATTATTAATAGAAAGTAATTCAAAATCATTTGAAAGTAATATTTCTCAAAATCAAAATCTACATTTTGATTATTTAATTGATGCATTTAAAAAAATTAATGTTACACTTGATAATAACAAATTTAAATCATTACATATTTTAAATTCTGATAATTTATTTAAAATATCATTATATAATATAAATTATGATAACGAATTTGATTCACAAAATGTATATGGTGGAATATCAATGCAAGAAAATGTATTAATACGATATCTAAAAACAAATAATTTTTTAAACAGAATTACTGCAGAATCTTTATTAGGTTTATCTAAAACAAGAACTAATGGAATACTCAAAAACATGATTAATAGTGGCATTCTATATAGAAATGACAGTGGTAAAAACACATATTATCAATTAAAAAAATAATCGTTAAACTAAAAGCGATTATTTTTTATTTATATATCAAACTCTTCTCCATCTTTTGGAATAATCATATTATCAAGAGTTATTTCTATCCTTTTTACTTTATCAGTTTTTATATTAACATCTATAAAGTCAGTTACTCAGCTAGCATGAACGGATCGTCCAAAGAGCCTTCACCGCTTAAAAACGCTTGATTCGATGTAAGATAGAAGACTGGACGGACCCCATCGGAGATAGTCACAGCACTGCCATTCACGCTACCGTCACCATACACTTCCCACCCCCAAAATTCGCCATTGCTAATAGCCCCGCGACGAGAAAGTGTCCATTCATCGGTTGACTTTGTTGTGTCATTATTACTTTGATGCATCCAGCCTGTTTTTAATGTGGCAGCATTTGCACCAATTCCTGTTAGTGATAATGCACTTGAACCCAATGATAATGTATAATCACTTGCATACATTAACCCTATTTTTGCACTTGGATTTGTCCATTCGCCACCATTACAATTTATTGATGTTTGGCCATTATTCTCACATAGAGTTTCTGATGATATTTTATGCATCTCATTTAGATAGATTCCTTTTGCTGTTGAATAACAATAAGCCGGATTATTTGTATAATCTTCATATGATTTTGTATTTACTGCGCTCCATGTCCAGTTTTCTATTTTATTTGACCATGTTGTGGTTTGCAAGTAATCATATGTTGTATTTGTTAAGAAATAGCTTCCATTAAGTCCTTTATACATATCACTATTTTCCCATGATATATCTGCTGTTCTGTCTGCATTCCATGCATATGTAGAGCTTAATTGTTTATATTTGATTAATTTTACATGGTTTTTTCCATTTGCATCTGAGAATACTCCTAATACACGATACATATATTTATCTTGATTTGCTGTACATTCTGATTTGTTATTTGTACCAAAACATATAAAGTTATCTGGGTTAGTAGATGTTCCTACTGCGCCACTTCCTGTATATCTATAACCATCGCCTTCTAGTCCACTTTGCCATAATTTTCCACTTGCGATTAATTGGTCTGCTAGTGGTATTGAATCAGCATGTAACTTACAAAAAAATGCTTTTTTATCTCCACTTGTATATGGTTCGATATTTATTGTGTATGAATTACCTACTAATTTATCTTGTGTATTTGCTGTATTTGTTACACTACTTGTTAGTGGTATTGATACACTTTGTCCTTTTGTTAAGTTTTTGATTTCTCCACTTACTATGATACCATTAGTTCCTGCAGTTGTAAGTTCTTTAAGAGTCATTGTCTTTTCTCCAACTACTACTTTTACATCTGAGTCACTATTATCTGTAATTTCATTGGTTACTGTTGCTGTTACTTTATAATTATAAGTACAATCTAGTGCTTCATCTCCTTCTGGTAATTGTGCTGTTGCTAATGTATAATTTGGATTAGTTTCAAGTGCTAGTCCACTCTCGTTTTCATTAGCATAATAAGTTTTACCTGCATTTGCTTGACTCATTAAATTTGCATCTAAATTTAGATATAACTTAGATGTTTTAATTTGCATTGTTGG
>CAKOMQ010000029.1 GCA_934096715.1 uncultured Bacilli bacterium | reverse complement strand
GTAACAGGTAAAGCAAACAGCTTAGGAAATCCAACAATGCAAATTAAAACATCTAAGTTATATCTAAATTTAGATGCAAATTTAATGAGTCAAGCAAATGCAGGTAAGACTTATTATGCTAATAAAAATGAAAATGGACTAGCACTTGAAACTAATCCAAATTATACATTAGCAACAGCTCAATTACCAGAAGGAGATGAAGTACTAGACTGTACTTATAATTATAAAGTAACAGCAACAGCAACAACTCCTATAACAGATAATTCAGATAATGATGTAAAAGTTGTAGTTGGAGATAAGACAATGACTCTTAAGGAACTTACAACTGCAGGAACTACAGGGATTATAGTAAGTGGAGAAATCAAAAACTTAACAAAAGGAAATAGTGTATCAATACCCCTAACAAGTAGTGTAACAAATACAGCAAATACTCAAGATAAACTAGTAGGCAATTCATACACAATAAAAATAGAACCATACAATAGTGGAGATACAAAAGCGTTCTCGTGTAACTTACATGAACCAGGCCCAGTACTAGCACAATATTTAATTGATTCTGGAAAATTATGGCAAAGTGGACTAGAAGGAGATGGCTATAGATATACAGGAAGTGGTGCAGTAGGAACAATCACTAATCCAAATAACTTTATATGCTTTGGTACAAATAATAAATCAGAATGTACAGCAAATCAAGACAAATACATGTATCGTGTATTAGGAGTATTTGTAGATGCAAATGGAAAAAATCATGTTAAACTAATTAAATATAAACAATTGGTATCAACTACATGGAACTCAACAAATGCAGATGTAAATTGGGAAGATAGTACATTATATGCAAGTTTAAATGGTTCTGGATTCCTAACAAACACAACATATGATTACTTACAAAACACAGAATGGTCAAATAAAATAGAAAACTGGACATGGAGTGCAGTAAATACAAAAACATATGCTTATAGCGGACCATTTTATTCAGAAGTAACGACGCAAGAAATATATTTACATGAAATGAATAGAACAGGAAAAACGAATACAGTAGGTGAATGGACAACTTCAAGTGCAAAAATAGGGTTAATGTATGCAAGTGATTATCAAATGTCATTGGGGTCAAGTGCTTTAGAACTAACAGGATCATCAAATGCAAGTACATTAAAAACAGGCTGGATGCACCAAAGTAATAATGATACAACAAAAGGTACTGATGAATGGACACTTTCTCGTAATGGAGCTGAGGCTAATCGCTTCGTTGCGTGGTATGTGCGTAGTGACGGTAGCGTGAACCGCAACGCTGTGGCTAGATCAAGTGGCGTCCGCCCAGTCTTCTATCTAACCACTGATGTTAAAATTACTACAGATGGAGATGGTTCTCTAGAAAATCCATTTATTCTGGAATAGGAGACTCGTTAACTTAACTGTGTCTTGTATAAATGATACTATAAAGTTTTATAAATAATACACTTATATAAAAAAGCAATTGGATTGCTTTTTTTTATATTAACATTAATAATTTATATAATAATAATTCTCTATGTTTTGATATACTTAATGAACTGGTATTATTATTTTGTTTCGTAAAACATTTATATATTTGTTAAAAATACGACAAATATTAGCAAGTTATTTAATATATTTATTTTATAATAGACTTGGTGAATATTATGAAAAGATTTAAATCTCGTAGTAGAAGTAAATTTAATCTAAGGTTAATTGTAATATTATTATTTATACTAGGTGGGATATACTTATTTATTCATCTTACTGATAATAAAAAAATAGATGAGTTACTTAGTAAAGAACTATTTATTAAGTATGCTTTAAATATAGATTTAGATAAAAGTAAAAGTTACAAAGTAATAAGTATTAATAATAAGAAAGAAGAAACAAGTAAAAAACCTATAGTTTATCTATATAATACTCATCAGTTAGAAGAATATTCTAGTGATTATTTAGAAGTTTATAATATTAAGCCAACTGTATTACTAGCTAGTCTTATCTTAAAAGATTACTTATCTAAAATGGGAATTGATTGTATAGTAGAAGAAGAAAACTTAGTAGAAATAAGAAATAGTATGAATTTAAAGTATGGAAGAAGTTATCAAGTTAGTAGAACACTTTTAGAAAAAAGAAAAAATGAATATCCAACTCTTAAATACTTTATTGATATTCATCGTGATAGTGGTGTTTATACGCTTAAAGAGTATGCTAAAGTATTATTTGTTGTTGGACTTGATCATGAAAATTATGAACCTAATTTAGAATTTAGTGAAAACTTATGTATTAAGATAAATGATCAAGTAAGTGATCTGTGTCGTGGAGTTATGAAAAAAAGCGGTAAAGGAGTAAATGGTATATATAATCAAGACTTTAATAATTTTACTATTTTAATTGAAATAGGAGGAGAAAAGAATAAGATAAGTGAAGTAAATAAAACAATGGAAGTAATTGCTAAAGCCTTATATAACTTTATAGGAGATTCTAATGAAGAAGAATAAAAGTGCAAGAATATTTTTTACGAGTTTAATAATTCTTTTTATCATGTTTGTAGTCTTAATGATAATATTAGAAAGTGGTTATTATGAAAGTAAAAAAAGAGAAAGTATAGTCTTAACAGATAAAATGATTAAAGAATATGAAGAAAAGATTAGAAATAATGAACCAATTGATTTAGATTCTTATATAAAAGAAGATAAGAAATATTATGGTAATAGGGTAAGTGAAATGGGAGTAACAATCTCTTATAAACTAGAAGAGTTAATGAATTATTCAATTAAAGCGATTGACAATGTTATGAAAACACTCTTTTAATTATGGAGAATTTATTATATAATAGTATAAGAGTAAAGGGTGAAGGAAATGAAAATATTATGTATAGGTGAAACTTCAATGGATATAAGTATTAATTCTAAAAGTTATCCTTTAGAAAATACTAAGACTATCTATAATGAATGTAAAATAGCTGGTGGAGGAATGGTACCAAATATAGCAACTTTCCTAGGTAACGCAAGAAGCGAAGTATATTTAGCTAGTGCTATTGGTAATGATAATTACGGAGAAAATATCAAAAGAGAACTAGAGAAATGCAACGTTAATACAGAGTTTGTCGAAACAAGTTTTCAAAACAAATCTAATATGAATATAATTCTTTACAATGAAGCTAATAAAACTAATACTATATCTGCTATTAGGAGTGATATGCAAATGAAAAAGTACTCATTTAGTATTATTCCAGATATAATTGTAGCAGATGGAACAATATATGGGGCGACACTTGCTACATTTGATAAATATAAAGATTCTAAAAAAATATTACTTGTTAATGAAGTAACTCGTGAAGGAATAGACTTAATGAAGTATGTTGATCAAATAATATTTAGTATAGGAGCAGCTTTAAGTATTACTAAAATGAATGTAGACTTTACAGATTCAGGACAAATAGTAAATCTATTTAATTCTTTAAAGAGTATGTATAGTAATAAAGAAATAATTATAGATGCTTCATATTATGGATGTATATATGAACTTAATGGAGAAATAAAGATTATTCCAAGTATAAATATAGATAGAGTAGATATGTCTTGTAGTTATGATGCTTTTGTAGGTGGATATGTATATGCAATTAGTAATAATACTAATATAGAAAGTTCTATAGTATATGGATTAATTGCATCTTCGCTAGCAGCTAGTAAAGTAGGGGGAAGAGAAACTATTCCTAAAATAGAAGAAATAATTGAATATTATAATAGTAGATTTAATCCCCAAGGGGTAAATAATGCTAACCAACAAAACACCCAAGCTTGATTTACATGGAGAAATAGTATCTATGGTATATCCACTAGTATATGAATTTATTATGGATAATGATAAACAAGGATTTAAAGAATTATTAATTATTCATGGTAAAAGTACTAATATACTTACTCGTGAAGTTCATAGTGTCTTAAAAGAAATAAAAGTAGTTAAATCTTTTAAAATAGATAATTGGAATACGGGAGAGACTATTGTTTATCTTAAATAAAAAATGTATAATATAAATATGAAGAAGAAAATAATCATTTATAGTATTGTCTTATTTATAGTAGATTTAGTAAGTAAATTATTAATAGATAATTTACTTTCTTTTAGTGATTCAATAATTATTATAGATAATTTCTTTAGTATAAAGAAGGTTTATAATACTGGAGCAAGTTTTAGTATTCTTATGGGTAAGAGTTATTTATTTATAATATTTGCTATAATATGTCTTATTTATTTATTTAAGAGTTTAAAAGAAACTAAATCTACTAAGTTAGTAATAAGTAGTTATTCTTTATTAATAGCTGGAATAATAGGTAATATGTGTGATAGAATACTATACAAGCATGTAATTGATTTTATATCTTTTAAATTTGGTAATTATTATTTTCCTATATTTAATTTTGCAGATATATTTATATGTGTTGGCTGTTTTCTTTTAATAGTTAATTACTTGAAGGTTGGTGAAAAAAATGGAACTAGTAGTAAATGAAAGTGGTATAAGATTAGATAAATATTTAAGTATAAATACTACTTATAGTAGAGAACTTATAACTAAGATGATTAATGATGGATATGTCTTAGTAAACGATAATAGTACTAAACAAAGTTATAAAGTACATGAAGGAGATTTAATTTATATAGATGATACTTATAAAATAGATACTGAAATTAATCCAGTTAAAATGGATTTAGATATAGTTTATGAAGATGATTATTTAATGGTTATCAATAAACCAAGTGGTTTAACTGTTCATCCTGGGAATGGAAACTTTAATAATACTTTAGTTAACGGACTTATGTATTATACAACTAATTTAAGTAGTGCCGGAGATACAACTAGACCAGGAATAGTTCATAGGTTAGATAAGGATACTAGTGGACTTATGTTAGTAGCTAAAACTAATGAAGCCCATGCGATTCTTGCTGATGACTTTAAAAATAAAAGAGTTTATAGGGAATACTATGCTCTTTTAGTAGGAACATTTCCATCTACTACTGCACATATAGATGCTCCAATTGGAAGAAGTAAAACTAATTATAACAAGATGGAAGTACGTGCTGGTGGTAAAGAAGCAAGAACTAATATAACAGTTATAACTAGATATCATGACTATACTCTTGTAAGTGTAGTTTTAGAAACAGGAAGAACTCATCAAATAAGAGTACATACAAGTTATGTAGGTTATCCGGTATTTAATGATCCTGTTTATGGTCGTGAAGTTATACCAGGATTTGGACAATTCTTACACTCTAAAAAAATTAGATTTACTCATCCAATTTTAAAAACTACTTTAGAGTTTGATAGTGAGTTGCCTAAAATATTTAGAGATTTTATTAAAGATTTAGATTAATAAGTAAATATGAAAACATATAGATAGTTAGAATAAAGTAAGGTATAGATAATATTTGGTAGTAGCCCATCTTACTTTTAAAATCTCTTATTAATAAGAATGAAAAAATCATTAAGAAAACTGAGATAATAAATGAATAAATATAATTATTAAAGTAGTTATAAAATACTAAAATAGAAAATAATAAGATATAGTTAGATAGATATAGAAAAATACTATTATTATCTAATTTATCTTTCATAATTATTTTAATAATAGGAATTAATAAGTAAAGAATAGAAAATATGAAGAATAGTAAAAACATAATATCACCTTTACTAAATATATGAATTAAGATAAAATATTATTATTAAAGAAGGAAGGAAAAACATGAGCGAATTATTAAGAGAAAAAGACCAAATGGTTATGAGTCTAGTTCATTATTTTGTTACTGTTGAAAATTATAGCCCTATTAATGTTCAAGGCGTCAAAGATGAAATATGGTTGGAAAATCTAGAAGCTCCATATAAAATAATAAGAATTAACTCTAATTATATTCACAATAATGAACAATATGAAATGGATAAATTCAAGGTAGAAAATATAATTAAACAAGTTAAAAAGAAAACTTTATCTTTTAAAGTAAAAGTCTTAAATATTTGTTTAGATATGGGAGATAGTGTAAAAGAATCTAGTAATGAAGATATCTGTTTAATTAAAGCATCTTCTATTGGAGATATTAAAAAGAATAAAACTATACAAGAAGTATTTCCTAATATAAAAAAGAAGATATTTAATAAAACAGATAGTATTGATAAGATAATTAAAGTTACTAATGATATAAATGAAAAAACTGACGAAGAAAATAAGAAATATGAAAAAGTATTTAGAAATAATAAATTATTTGTTACTAAGATACTTATATTTATCTGTATAGTAGTATATCTTATACCTGGTTTAAATATTTATTTAGCTAATAATAGAGATTTAGTATTAAGTGGAAAATATTATTTACTTTTAACTAGTGCTTTTGCTCATGCATCTATTATACATTTAATTGTTAATATGTATTCACTTTATATAATAGGAGAACAAGTTGAAAACTACTTTGGCAAGATAAGATTTTTAGTTATTTATATTCTAAGTGCTTTATCAGGTAGTTTATTAAGTATTGTATTTAATACAGGCTTTAGTGTAGGAGCAAGTGGAGCAATATTTGGATTACTTGGTAGTTTACTTTATTTTGGATATCACTATAGATTATATTTATCAAGTGTCTTAAGAAATCAAATAATACCATTAATATTATTAAATTTAATGATTGGATTTATGACACCTGGAATTGATAATGCTTGTCATATTGGGGGACTATTAGGTGGTTATTTAGCTACTATGATTGTTGGTGTACCAAATAAGAGTACAAAATCTGAAAGAATAAATGGTATAATAGCATATATATTATATGTAATATTTATAATTTATTTACTAAATAGATAATTAAAACACTCCAAATACTATAAATTTTATATATTATAGTAGGGAGTGATTTTATTTTGAAAAAGATAAAACTAGTTAATCATGTTCTTTATAATCATGTATATTATATAACCAGTGATTATAAAACTAGAAACTTAAATAGACTTAGTCATAATGGAATGGATTTAATAGGTAAGAATAAGAGTACAGACTATGTAATTAGTATAGATGATGGAGTAGTTATAACTAGTACATATTCTAAAAGTGCTGGATATTATCTAGAAATAAGACATGAAAATGGTTATATTTCTAGATATCTTCATTTAAAGAAAGGTTCTTTAAAAGTTAAAAAGAATAATCATGTTAATAAAGGAGATATAATTGCTTATATGGGATCAACTGGTAATTCAACTGGGGCTCATTTACACTTTGCTGTTATGAATCAACATAGAAAAGTACTTGATCCACTACCTTACTTACTTAATGAAAAGAATTTTAAAATAAATAACAGTCCTTATATTAAGTTTTTAACTTCTGTTCAAGATATTCTTGGTGTTAAAAACAAAGGCTTAGTTAATCAAGAAACTTTTAATAAAACAATAACTATATCTGCTAAAAAGAATAGAAAGCATAAACTTGTTAAACCTATTCAAGAATATTTATATAGTTTAGGATATACCGTAGTAGGTAAAGCTGACTCTATAGCAGGTCCTAAGTTTACTAAGGCTGTAAAAGAATTTCAAAGATATAATAATTGTGTAGTAGATGGAGAAATTACCAGAAAGAATAAAACTTGGAGAAAACTATTTAAATATTGATTTTTTATAGAATTAGTTTATAATAGTTGAAAAAAGTTAAGGAAGTGGATTATGTACTTAGAACTTGATAAAAAAGAATATAAAATAGTAATAGATTATCTGTCTAGAATCATTAATGAATTTAAAAAAGTTGATTTGATTGATGGAATCCTTTTGAAAGTAGTTACTGTTGAAAGTGATCAAAAATATATTAGTAATGATACAGTATTATTTAAAATGTCTATTCTTTATAGTGATTATTCTCAAAGTGTATCCGTGAAATTATTTTCCAAGGTTCAAAAATTAATTGATAATCTTTATAAGAAAACAGAAATTGAATTACATGTTACTGAATACTTCTATGAATCATTTAATGATTTTACTTTTTTAAAATATCCAATATATATAGAAGTTCTAAGAGATAGTGAAATACTTTTAGATAAACATGGTGTGTTAAGATATCTAATAGATAAATTACCGAGTGATGATATACTTTGTATGGAACAAGTTATAACTACGCGTCCACCACTTAATTTAAAATAAATAATCCAAAAAAATGCTGACAACCAGCATTTTTTTAATACGCATAATTTCCCATAAATACTCAATAAATTAATATAAATCGATTATTTTTGTCGAAAAAAGGCGAACTTTTTTTCTTGACTTTTATTGCGTGTTGAATTAGGATATATAACCAAGCGAGCAGGTGTTGTGGCTTGTACCACCAAACTATCAGGGGGTTTTGGAACAATAGTTTTGAATCTATACTGAAAGGAGATGGTACGATGAAATTAAAGTTTAAGTATAAACTCTTAAAAGTAGCCTTTTGGTTAGCCATTTTGTATATTCATCTTGGTCTAATCAAAAAAGCCATCGACTATGTCGATAGCTTATTACACGTAATGGTATAAGTGAAACACATTTGCTCGCTATACCTAAATTAAGTATACAAAAAAATTTATAAAATATCAATGCCTTTTCTCCAGTTGTAAACAAATGTGTAAATATAAAATTATTTTTATTGTACATACTACTTAATAGTGATATTATTACTCTAGAGAGTAGGTAAAAGATGAAAAAATTAGATAAAAAACAACTTATAGTTGTAGCACTTGCTTTTGCATTATTACTATTAATAGGTGGAACTTATGCATACTTTAGTATAAATGCAACTAGTGATAAGACAGGGGCTAAGGTAACAGGTAAAGCAAACAGCTTAGGTAATCCAACAATGCAAATTAAAACATCTAAATTATATCTTAATTTAGATGCAAATTTAATGAGTCAAGCAAATGCAGGAAAGATTTATTATGCTAATGAAAACGAGAGTGGACTAGCACTTGAAACTAATCCAAACTACACATTAGCAACAGCACAATTACCAGAAGGAGATGAAGCACTAGATTGTACTTATAATTATAAGGTAACAGCAACCGTAACTAATCCAATCACTGATAATAGTGACTCAGATGTAAAAGTAGTAGTTGGAGAAAAGACTATGACTTTAAAGGAACTTACAACTGCTGGAACTAATGGCATTATAGTAAGTGGAGAAATCAAAAACTTAACAAAAGGTCAAAGTGTATCAATACCCCTAACAAGTAGTGTAACAAATACATCAAATACACAAGATAAACTAGTAGGTAATTCATACACAATAAAAATAGAACCATATAATAATGGAGATATCAAAACATTTTCTTGTCAATTGGTATTCAAATGGGATAATAATAATTCGTTTGCTTATAATCTAACTAAAAGTGATATATTATGGCAAAGTGGACTAGAAGGAGATGGCTATAGATATACTGGGAGTGGAGCAGTAGGAACTAGTACTAATCCAAATAACTTTATATGTTTTGGTACAACAGATAAAACAGCATGTACAGCAAATCAAGATAAATATATGTATAGAGTATTAGGAGTATTCTCAGATGCAAAAGGAAAAAATCATGTTAAACTAATTAAATATAAGCAACTTGGTTCGACATATGCATGGGATACAAAGGAGAAATATGATAAATCATGGGAAGAAAGTGATATGTATAAAGGACTTAATGGAAGTTATTTCTTAACAAACACAACATATGATTATTTACAAGATACAACATGGAACAATAGAATTGAAAACTGGACATGGAGTGCAGTAAATACAAAAACATATGAAGATATAAATAATTATATAGATTATTTTGAAAGTAGTCCAAAAGGAATATACTTAAACGAAATGCAAAAGACATCTACAGGAACATTATGTACAAATCATAATAGTGGTGCTATAAATTGTAACGGTGGAGTATGGACAAATCCTGTTGCAAAAATAGGCTTAATGTATGAAAGTGATTATGCATTGTCATTGGGTTCAAGTGCATTAGTGCTAACAAGAGGAGGCGATACAAATATTTCCTTATTAAAAACAGGCTGGATGCACCAAAGTAATAATGACGCATCGAAGTCTAGTCATGAATGGACGCTTTCTCGTTGTGGGGAAATTACTTTTTACTTCAGTGCGTGGAATGTGTTTAGTGACGGTCGCGTGAACAGCAACATTGTGACTATGTCCAATGGCGTGCGCCCAGTCTTCTATCTTACATCAAATGCTAAAACTTCCGGTGGAGATGGCACTCTAGATAATCCATTTATTCTGGAATAACTGGTTTACACCAGTTTTTTTCTATTTATGGACAAATTAGTATATTAAAGTTATAATTAAATTGGTGAATAGAGTATGAAATATAAGAATATAATGACTAAGAATAATTATCTTTATGTAGGTATAATGAGTATCTTAATTATTGGGATAGGATATTTATTTATTAAAGAAAGTTAGTCTGAAAACAAAAAACAAATTTATTTTATAGAATTAAGTAAAAAAGGGCAGACTTCCCCTTACCCCAAAGAAAG
>CAKOMQ010000028.1 GCA_934096715.1 uncultured Bacilli bacterium | reverse complement strand
GGGCGATATAGGACTCGAACCTATGACCCCCTGCTTGTAAGGCAGGTGCTCTAACCAACTGAGCTAATCGCCCATTTTTAATTATCCGTTTATCTCTCGGACAATTAAAATTATACTATACAAAATTATATTATGCAAGCAATTTTTTATACTTTTAGACACTTTTTTTATAAAAGTTATATTATCATTAATTATTATTAAGATATTCTGCCATATGTTCTGCCCATTTGTGAAAGAAAAAAGACTTAGGATGAATACCATCTGGAGAATATGAATCATCAGATAAATACATACTATTTTCTAAAAAGTCTACTCCAAGTTCACCAGTTAAATTCTTTAATGCTTCATTAAATGCTGATTGGTAAGTAAATGCTGGTGTCTTACTTTGTGCAGTACTACTAGTAGGTAAAACAGAATTAATAATAATCTTTGTATTAGGTAAAACACTTTTAATATAATTGATACTTGTTCTATAGGCATTTATAAATCCATCTACATTACCATTCCAATTCTTTAAATCATTGGCACCATATGCTAAAAACAAATAACTTGGATTCTTTTCGATAACAGTTGGCATATCTGCCTTCATATTATCTATTCTTCTACCCCTATGAAATACAACACTGTACTTATCTAAAGCACCATAAGCGCTTAATCCTTCACCCATTGAGTCTCCAACAACTACGGCATTCTTATTTAAAAATATAGTTTTAGCGCTTCCATCATTAGTATAGTTAGGTATACTAGAACTATTATTATCAGAATTTGTGATATTATCTTTCTTAGTATCCTTCTCTACTTCTTTATGATCTGGCACATTTTTTTCATCTTTAACTTTAACATTAGATTCTGTTGTATAACTAACTTTAACTGGTTTATAAATATCTAATATATAAAACTTAGCAACAAAAAAAGATATTAAAACTGTAAGTAATAATAATATTGAAATATAAATAGTCAAAATTCTTTTTTTCATACTAATCACCTATTCATTACTTCTTAAGTATAATATCTTTTTTAAAAAACTACAATAGATTATTTTAATTTTAAGAAATTATCTTTGATAATTTTACCATATTCATTATCCATTACAAGTAATATTAAATCTCCTTTACTTTCAACGATAACATTCTTTTCATCTACACTTACACATACCCATTTAGCTGGATCAACTTTTTCTTTTATTTCTTTTTTATACTTTTCTATATCTTTAGTATCTTTAACTCTAATAAGTACAACTGAATGAGCAATACTAGACATTGCTGGCTCACTAGCTAAAGCATCTGTATATTTAAAACTTACATCTCCTATATAATAATCTTGATTCTCACTATCTACTTTTATATTCTCTAATTCTCCTAAGTTATCACTTTTTATACCTTCATATAATTTAGACATTATACCAGATAAATTTCCTTCGAGATTTTCACTACCACACCCACTAGTTAGCACCAATAACACACTAACAAATAAAACCATTATTATTTTTTTCATTACTTCATCACTCCTTATATTTTATATATTGTTTATCAATATTTTTTTAACTAATCACTTCAAACTAAAACTATTATTAATAATTGGAACACTATAAACAAATAAAACATCTGTATCTTTATTTATTTTAACCTCATCTATATTTTTTATACTTATACTACTCACATATCTTAAATCTATTAAAGTAATCTTACTATAATTATCTATTAAAAGTGGTGCTAGAGTACTTGAGAATGAATCTCTAAACATTACTAATTCCTTATTACTTTGTGAGTTACTATTCTCTATTATTATTAAAGGACTAGCACCTTCTAAAAATATATCATATCCATCTATATTATTAAAATTATTTTTATCATATATCATAGTATACTTTTTCTTTTCATAGTTATATACTTTACTATTTTTTATTGAATCATTATATAATACATTAATCGTATCACTTAAGTTTTTATTACTACCTTTAGAATATAAAGCACCATAGAATGGTTTATATTTTTCTATTTTATTTGGATATGGATATTCACTTAAATCCATGTTATTTCTAATCCTACTTAATAAGTTTTCTAACTTATCTTGTTTAAAATGAATATCAGTTTTATAATAACTATCTATATTAAGAGTATCTTTTACATCAATCCATTTAATACTAGCAGGTAAATAATATTTAAGTAAATTTTCCATATAATCATAATCCATTTTAGGTATATCACTATCTAAATAATAATTCTTATCTGGCAACATTATAAAATAACTATTACTACCTATATCATATAACTTATCTACTAAAGTAATCTTGTTAATTAAATGTTTAATAGATTTCTCATTAACACTAGAATCTATTTCAAATAAATTATCATTATAATCTAGGATATTATGATTAATTTTATTTAATACTATTTTATTAAGTAAGATACTTTTAGTATTAATAAACTTATCTCTAAAAGGAAATTGATCTTCAAAATAACTATTTAAATCACTAAAATAAGTATTATCACTACTAAGTAATTCTTTAATATTAGGAGTACTTTTAAGTACTCTTCTTTCTAATTTAGATACATCTTTATCTTTAATTATAATACTCATTATCATAAATAAAGAAATAAATATAACAAATGTATATGTTACTATCTTATCTTTCATTCATTAGCCCCCTTTTAAAACCTAAAATATAAGAATGGATTAAATGATTCATCAAGTATAAATGCAGTAACCATTAAAAGTATAACTACATATATAAGTGGCTCAATTAAAGTCATAATCTTATATTTATTTTTTATTTTATTAAACCAATTACTTATTATTGGACTAGCTAACAAACCTGCTAAAATAATAGTTATACCATAATTTCTTAAGTAGAATAGTACTTCACTATTAACAAGTGGTAAATTATTTAATCCAAACATACTACTTAAGAATACACCTATATCAGATAAATTACTATTATTAAATATAACAAAGCTTATAATTACTAGTAAGTTAGTACTAATAATACCTAGTATTTTATGTTTATTTAAAAACTTTAATATAAAGGCTTTTTCAAATACTAGAAGGACTGCAAAATATAAACCCCAAATAACAAAATTCCAACTAGCACCATGCCATAAACCAGTAGTCATCCATACAACAAAGATATTAAAGTACCATCTTATTTTTTTTACTCTGTTACCACCCATTGGAATATAAATATAATCTCTAAACCAACTTGATAATGATATATGCCATCTACGCCAGAATTCTGTAATAGAATTAGCAGTAAGTGGATAATTAAAGTTCTCTAAGAAAGTAAAACCAAACATCTTACCAAGTCCAATAGCCATATCACTATAACCTGAAAAGTCAAAATAAATTATTAAAGTATTCATAATAGCTATAAGCCAAAAACTTAAAACACTAGGAGAATTTAAACTTGTTAAAGTAGTAACATAACTGCTAAGTAAATCAGATATCATTACTTTCTTAAATAAACCAGTAGTAAATCTATATACTCCTAGTGAAAAATTACTATAACTAATAGATTGATTTTTTAATTCATTTTTTATGGTAGAATATCTAACAATTGGACCTGCTGTTAAATGCGGAAACATAACTAAATAAGTACAGAAATCAATAAAATTATTTTCATACTCTATCTTTTTATTATAAACATCTATTAAGTAACTAGTAGCTTGGAATGTATAAAAACTTATTCCTAGGGGTATTATTAAATTTAAATAACTTAGAGAAATATTAAATATATTATTAAAGTTCTCTATAAAGAAATCCATATATTTAAAATATATCAATACTGAGAAATTTACAAGTAAGTCAAGAACTAAATATAGTTTACTTTTTTTACTTTTACTTATTAATTTACCGAAGAAGTAATTGAATATGGAACTTCCAACTAGTAATAAAATGTATTTTTGTTCTCCATAAAAATAAAATAATAAACTACTAATTAAAAGCACTAAATTACGATATTTTTTAGGTACTATAAAATAAAGAAATAACACTATTGGTAAAAAATAATATATAAATGTAATACTTGAAAATACCATATATAAATCCTCCTAGTACATATTATAGCATGTTACAAAGTTTTAAGAAATATGTAACTAGACTTCTTTACTATAAAAGAGTAAAATAAAATTAAGGAGAATAATCATGAATTTTAAAAAATATTTATATTTTATAATTCCTATTATACTAGTTACTTTAATTATATTAGGAATTATCCTATACAATAAATCTATACCAAATTTTGCTGGAATAACATTTACTAGACAAGTACACGAAGATAGTGAAAACATTTACTTTGGTAAGAATAAACATTTTTCTTATTATGGTAGCGATGGTAGTCCGATCGATTATTATGATTTGTGTGAAACATACACCTATAAAGATAACTATATAATACTTTCTTGTGATAAATATATACCAGAAAACACCATCACTAAAATTGAAGTCATTAGTTATAAAAATGATACATTAAAACTTAAATTTAACGATGAAATTAAAACTTTTAAGGTAAAATAAAAATGCTGAAACTTCAGTATTTTTATTTTACCAAGTTCTAGCATCTGTTATAGCGCCAGTATTTGCATCAATATTAGATCCGTGTGATACTCCTTTGCATCTTGCAATAAACTATAATAGAAACTTTCAGTATTTATTTCTAAAACTGGATCAGCCTCTACTAATTCACAATTGTTTCTATCTAATCCAAAATGGCTTAAACCAATTTGAATTGCACTTTCTTCAGTAATAGATGCACTAGATAAGTTTTTAGAACTACTATTACTACTAGTTTAAGTAGTCTTATTTTCCTTAGCTTCTTCTTTAATAGATTCTATTTTATTATTAATATCTTTAACACTGTTTTCTACTATATCTTCGATTTTCAATTTAGTATTATTTTTAACTATTTGCTCTATATAAGCAGCTTTAGATTCTGTAATATTATATTTTTTAGCTAATTCTTTAGAACTATCTGTAATTGTAGGCACAATTATTTCCGCATTAATATTATTGCTCTTAAAAGAATCTGTAATAACTTTTTTGACATCTTCTTCTTTTATTTTACCACCAATATTAAGTAAGATATATGCTTTTTCATTAACATATTCTTTTTCAATTAATTCTTTAGTAATATTATCAAATACTTTATCAAAGTCTTTGCCTTTATAATCATTGATTTCAATATTTTCAGCATCATCATTTAAAGATAAAATATTAATGGCTTTGTTATCTTTGTTAAGTTCTAATTTAAAACTTGGATTAATATCTATTGTAATTGTAGATACTATTTTATCATCAAACTTTCTCTTAACTTCAGTCTCTTCCTTCTTAAGATTTAAATAAACCAAAACACCACTAAGTATAACAACTAATCCAACAAAAATAGGAATAATTATCTTCTTATTCTTTTTAATCGTTTCAATCATTTTTTTCTCCTTGTCTACTATACATTTTTATTATAAGCCACTTTTTTGATTAAGTAAACAACTTACTTATTATTTAAAAAACATCTTAATGAATTTAGCATATATTCAAATTCATATCTTGTAAATGTTGTATCTTTTTTACTAGATTCTCCAATAATATGAACAATAGGTACTTTACAATTTTTAATAGCGTTACGATATAAATCGTTTTGAATAGCACTTATATATAATTCATCAATAATATCATCATACTCTTTAGAATCTCTCATAATCTTTTTGCCCATAAAATAAACATAGCCAGATTCTTTCCAATTATAATCACTTATATCTCCAAGAGCTAAAGCTTCTTTTCTACTATACTTAAAAATCTTTTTTTGCATTTTCTTAGATTTAAACTTAATTCCTTGAAAAAAACATTCTAAAGAATTTAAAGTATATCCTTTAAATTTAAATTTATATGGAAATAAGTTAGATAATAATTTAGGATATTTGCCTTTTAAATTATAGCCGACATTTAACCATTTATCACTTTCACCAATCATACCATCAGCATTTTTTATCAAAATGCCATCTAAATAATAATTTTCTCCATCATTTACAACTTCTGGAAAATCATATTTGAAATTCTTTTTAAACTTTTTATATTCTAATAATTCTTTTTTATATTTGCTCATAATTACCTTCTTCTTAGTTTTATTATAAGGTACCTTATGAATTAAGTAAACATTTAATTGAATTTAGAATCAAAGTGTGGTAATATATGGTTAGAGCAATTGATATTAATAAAAAGATTACTACAAATAAAAATAGAATAAGTATGTTTTTTAAACAATTGCATAAAATAAAAAAGAGAATACTTGACTTTGCAGTGTCGAGTACTCGCCAATTATTGTTGGAAGCACTCAATCAGAGATGACTGAGTGCTTTTCTTTTATTAAAAAACTTAGTCTACGATAGTAAACAGAAGAGCTATTAACAAAAAGATTACTATAAATAAAAATAGAATAATAAAATCTTTTTTATTCATATCATCAGCCCCCTTTCTCTGTGAAAGTAGGCAAGCACTCAACTATCAAATATTCTCTATGTATATTATAATACACATTAAGTTGAATATCAACAATAAATACATATCTTTGTTTGCATTAAAAGGCAAAAAAATGGCGTCCTCGATGTGATTCGAACACACGACCTATCGCTTAGGAGGCGATTGCTCTATCCAGCTGAGCTACGAGGACACAAGAAAATAATCACTAAGATTATTTTAACTCATTTTTAATAAAATCCGCAAGTGTTTTACAATAATTATTAATTAAATCTAAATCACTACCTTCAAGCATTACTCTAATTAGATTCTCTGTTCCACTTGCTCTAACAAGAACACGACCATCTCCATGTAATTTATCAGTAATATCATTAATCATATTATTAATATTTTCATTTTCTTTAAAAGAATCTTTTCCTTCTTTACTAACTTCAACATTAATCATAACTTGTGGATAACTTTTCATTACATTTTTAAGTTCACTTAATGATTTATTCTTTTTACTTATTACATTTAATACTTGTAAACTAGTTAATTCTCCATCGCCAGTATTTGCAAATTCTTTAAATATAATATGTCCACTTTGTTCTCCACCAAGAATATAATCATTCTTTAACATACATTCTAGTACATATTTATCTCCTACTTTAGTAGCTTCAAAATTAATACCATTTTCTTCTGAATACTTAACAAGTCCTAAATTAGACATGACTGTTCCAACTAAAGTATTATTTTTAAGACGACCATTTTCTTTTAAATATTTACTACATATAGCTAGTATATAATCTCCATCAATTACATTACCTAAGTCATCTACCATTATACATCTATCGGCATCCCCATCATAAGCAATACCTACATCATAACCTTCACTCTTAACAAGCTCTACTAAATTATCTATATGAGTAGAACCAGCATTCTCATTTATATTTAGACCATCTGGTGTATTATTAATAATCTTATAATCTATTCCTAGTTTGGAGAATAACATTTCACTAGTTTTATAACTAGCACCATTAGCAGCATCTACTAAAACTTTCATATTACTTATCTTATCTATAGTAGTAAGTAAGTAATTAACATAAAGTTCTTCTGGATTATCTAATTTAGTGATATTTCCACAGTTATTAACTTCCTTGTTATATAAAAAATTATCTTGTAATAAAAGTTCTTCTACTTCACTTTCCATATCTTCTGTAAGTTTATATCCAAAATTATCTAAGACTTTAATACCATTATATTTGCTAGGATTATGACTAGCACTTATAATAAATGCACCATCACAATTAAGAAGTTTAGTTAAATAACTTATAGCAGGAGTTGGCATTACTCCAACATCTATAACACTTCCACCTTCACTTAGTACGCCAGCAGAAACACTACTACTAAGCATCTCACGACTAATTCTAGTATCTCCACCAATTACAAATTTTAATTCTTTCTTATTAAGATTCTTTTTAAGTACTTTAGTAACTGATGCTCCTATTTTAAGAGCTAAGTCTACTGTAAGATCATCATTAACAATACCCCTTATACCATCTGTTCCAAATAATTTTCCCATCACATATCTTCCTTTTCAACTATAATATTCATACTTTTAACTATACTATTTTCTTTAATAACGCCTCTTACAGAAGTAAGTGGATAAATTCTTGAATTAGGTCCAATAAATGTACCTGGATTTAAAACACAATTGCATCCTATTTCAACATTGTCACCAAGAAAAGCTCCAACTTTTTTTATACCTGTTTCAAGAACTTCGTCACCACTTTTAATTACAACTAATTTTTTGTCACTTTTAACATTTGATGTAATACTTCCAGCACCCATATGAGCATGACTTCCAAGTATTGAATCTCCTACATAATTAAAATGTGGTACTTGAACATTATCAAATAAAATAGCATTTTTAGCTTCACAAGAATTACCCAAGACACTATTCTTACCTATTATAACTCCGCCCCTTATAAAAGCACAATGTCTAATTTCTGCTCCATCATCTATAATACAAGGCCCCATTATATAAGCACTTTCAAATACACGAGCATTTTTATGTATCCAGATATTATCTTCCATCTTTATATAGTCATCCCCTAAAGTATTACCAAGCTTAACTATATAATCTTTAATACTTCCTAATACTTCATAAGGATAAGTAGAATTTCTTATTAAATCAATAGCAATTGAATCATTACTAATAAATATTTCATTTGTTTTCATATCATCACCAACTAAATTATAGCACCATTCCCTACTTTTTACAAAAGATCCTTTAATTCATAGACATTCTTAATAGTTTTATATTCATTATTTTCTTCATTTGTAACCCAGTAATAATCCATTCCTAACTTAATAGCAGGCTCTATATCACTTCTAAATGAATCTCCTACCATAATACATTCACTAGGCCTAAAGTTATCAAATACTATATCAAATGCTTTTAAGTCAGGTTTAAGTACTCTTTCATCTCCACCACTTACAAATGTAAAATATTCTAATACTTGACTATTCTTAAGTCGTTCAACTTGAGTAGAAGTAAACCAGTTGGTTAATACTACTAAATCATATTTACTACTTAAATATTTTAAAGTATTTATTAATTCTTCATCTACTATATAACAATCTTTTTGATAATCTTTTAACATATCATAGAATATATCAGGTATATTACTTTTAAAGTACTTTCTAGTAAATTCCATAAAGTCTTTTTTATTATAATTAGTATATTCTAGTTCATATAATCCAAGGGAATTATCATAATTATCTATCTCTTCATCAGTTGTATCTATTTCTAAGTCTTTAAGAACATTATCTAAAGCAAAGCGATAATTTTTACTCCACATTATCAAAGTATTATCTAAATCAAATACTATTCTTTTTTTCATATTTTACCACCATTTCTAAAAAACATCTTGTCAAAGTTTTTATTTTATGTTATTATTAATTTGTTCTTGGCGGGATAGTTCAGTTGGCTAGAACACACGGTTCATACCCGTGATGTCGGGGGTTCGAATCCCTCTCCCGCTACCAATTAGATATTTAATAAGCCTAGTGCTTATTTTTTTATTTTAAATTTATATCTACTACTTTATTATTTTCAATAACTAATTCATATATATCTAACTCTTTATATGAATCAGTGTAAATAACTTTATCATTATAGGTAAGAATTAAATCATCATCTAAACTATAACCTATTTTACTATAATTCAAAAGATATGCCATAATACTTCTTCTATTAGTAAATACTAAAGTATTTAAATTATATTTAATAATTTCACCTATAATCGAAGTCATTCTATACTTTACTTCATTAATACTTTCTCCACCACTTAATTTATAATTTAAATCATGTTCTTGTAAATTCTTTATTAAGCTTAATTTCTTATTATTAAGATCTCCTATTAACTGATCATTAAGTCTACTATCAACCAATATATCTAATGAATACTTATTACTAATATATTTTGAAGTAGAAAGTGTACTAGCTTCCATACTAGAAACAATTTTAGTACACTCACACAATTCATCATTATTACATAATTCCCGACTTAAATTATCTCCAAGTGTACTAAGTGGCCTTACACTTCTAACCTTATCTAAGTCTTTACTAGGATAATCTAAATTATTAATTAAACTATTATTACATATCAGATATATCTTTTTCATATACTTGTCCTTCAATTAATTTAACATCATCATGTTTTATCTTATCAAATTCTGTATTCTTAATATTTTCAAATCTTTTTGTTATCTTTTCAGTCGTAACATGTAATTCATCTAAACTTTGATTAACACTCTTAACACTTCTAGATAACTTATCCCATCTTTCTTTATATCTACTAAACTCTATTCCAAGTTTTTCTAACTCTTCATGAATAACTTTAGCATACTTATCTCTTTCCATATTCTTAAGAATCATACTTATAATAGATAGAGTACTAATAAGAGTAGTCGGACCAGTTATCCATACTTTCTTTTGATAAGCATAATTAAGAATTTCTGGATGATATGCATTAACCTCAGCAAATATTGCTTCAGCAGGTAAAAACATTATTGCTTCATCACTAGTCTCTCCTGATATTATATATTTACTACTAATATCATTAATATGTTTTTTTACATCATTTACAAATGCCTTCTCAAAAAGCATTCTTTCTTCTCTAGTTCTCTTTTTATCAGTCATTTTTTGATAGTTTTCCAAAGGAAACTTTGAGTCTATTCCAATTGTACCAAGTGGAAGCGGTGCATAAAGAATTGCGTCTACAATACTACCATTACTCATTTTATGTTGAACTTCATATATACCATTTTTACTACTACCAAAAGCATTATTAAGAATATATTCTAGATTAACTTCTCCAAATGTACCACGTGTTTTTTTATCTGTAAGAACACTTTGAAGTGATACAATCTCAGTAGATAAGCCATCTATCTTTTTTTGAGCTTCATCTATCTTATTTAATCTTTCAAGTACATTTATAAAAGTTTTATTACTCTTTTCAAAGTTTTCATCTAATCTAGAATTAACCTTCTCATTTAATTCTTTAATTCTATATTCTAATCTATCATTCATTTTATCAAAGTCATCTCTAATAGAAGAACTAAAATCTATTTTAAAATCACCAATAGACTTAGTCATATCAATTTCTAATCTAGTTATTTTATCTCCTACACTACCACTTCCACTTACTTTTATAATTACTACTATTAAAAGTATTATAACTACAACAAGTAATCCAATTAATATATATTCCATTATTTCAAACCTACTTTCTTCTTTATTTCACTATAAAATAATTCATTATCTAAAGTATTCACTATAAAATCAATGTTCCCTATACTTACCTTTACTTTATCTTTAACTCTTACTACTTTAGTAATTTTTTTATAATCAAAACTTATCTTAATTATTCCATATCTTACTATAAACTTATTATCTAACTGATAACTTATAAATAAATAAGATATAATCATAAATGCAAATAATCCTATTAAAGTTATACCTGTTACATAATAACCTTCCATTTCTTTCACTTCGTTCAAGTCACACATAGTGATGAAAACTTGAACAAAGTTTATTTTATAT
>CAKOMQ010000027.1 GCA_934096715.1 uncultured Bacilli bacterium | reverse complement strand
TAGAAGTTATTAGAAATACTTGTAAGAAGTATTTAAATAAATTAGATATATCAGAAATATCTAAAAGTATTAATAAAAAAGATAATAGTGAAGTTAATAACAATATAAATGATTTAAGAAAGCAAGAAAAAGCCTTAATTAGTAAATTAGATATGCTATATCAAGATAAATTTAATGGCATAGTATCTGAAGAAATGTATTTAAGAATTTCTAGAGAAACAGAAAATTCTCTAGTTAGAATAAGAGAAAAAATTCAAAGCCTACAAGATTCAAAAGAAGAAAAGAAAGTTAATAAGTCAGAAATAAAAGACTACGAAGAAAAAATAAAAAAATTAATTGATATAGATAATCCTTCAAGAGAATTAATTGGAGCTTTAATAGATAAAATTATTATAGATAAAGATAGAAATATAGAAATTATCTATAAATTTAGTATTTTAAATGTTTAGAACTTTGTCGCAAGTTGCGACAAGGTGTACATAAAAATTTGATAAACTACTTATACAAGACAAAAAATAATTGATACAAGAACAAATGTTTGATATAATATGCAGTAAAGGAGGTTAGTAAAAATGAATAATATAGAAGAATATACTGAAAAAAAATTTGAAGATATAAAACACATTGATGAACATGGAAATGAGTTTTGGGAAGCAAGAGAATTACAACAAATACTTGGATATAAAGAATGGAGATATTTTTCAGCGGTTATTGAAAAGGCACAAATTGCTTGCTCTCAAAGCAACAACAATATTAATTCCAATTTTGGTGTAAACCCCAAAATCGTACCAGCAGGTAAAACGACAAAGCCTATTATTGATTATAAATTAAGTAGATATGCTTGTTACTTGATTGTGCAGAATGCAAATCCAAAATACGAAGCAGTAGCATTAGGACAAACTTATTTTGCAGTACAAACAAGGAAAATGGAATTAACCGAAGAAGAATATAATAAGCTAACAGAAGATGAAAAAAGATTATATCGTAGAAAACAAACAAAAGATGGTAATAAAATCTTATATAGAATAGCTAAGGAAAAGGGCGTAAAAAATTTTGATAGGTTTACAAATGCTGGTTATAAAGGATTATATAATGGTGAAACTGCTAATGATATAGCAAAAAGAAAAGGATTAAGATATAGAGAGGACATACTTGATAATATGGGAAGTGCTGAATTAGGTGCTAATATATTTAGAATAACACAGACTGAAGCTTTACTTGAAAAACAAGAAGTGCCTAACGAAAAAATAGCAACAGATACTCATTATAAAGTTGGAAAGACAGTAAGAAAAGCAATAGAAGAATTAGGTGGAACAATGCCGGAAAATTTGCCAACACCTAAAAAATCTATCAAAGAATTAGAAAAAGATGAATTAAAAAAAATAGGAATTAATTAATAATTATTAAAACTATTGAAAATAAATGATATATCCCATTTTGGTGTTTACACCAAAATCGTGAAAAATAAGAAAAGTTACACTTTGACCATCACCAGGTGGTGATGGTGCAGAAATTATTTATTCTTTAAGAAACAGCAATTCATTATCTAAGAAAATTGCTACAGAGTTTGAAAATGTTGGCCAAAATGTAAGAAAATATTATCAAAGAAGATTACCAAGTAATCCTTCAAAAGATTATTACTATGTTTTAAGAGATACTCCAAATAATGAATCCATAATTGTTGAATATGGATTTGCAGACTCTACTGGAGATGATGTAGCACAATTAAAAAATAATTGGAAAACTCTTACGGAAGCTGTAGTTAAAGCAGTGGCCGAATATCTTGGAGTAAAATATACGCCAGTTAGTTTGGATGGATACTATATAGTTAAGAGTGGGGACTCATTATGGAGTATATCTAAAAAATATGGAATAAGTGTAGATCAATTAAAAACTGAAAACAATTTAAAATCTAATGCATTATCTATTGGTCAGTATTTAAAAATACCAACAATTAGTAATAATGAGGAAGGTATGGAATACTATATTGTAAAGAGTGGAGATACACTATGGAGTATAGCTAGAAATAATAATACAACTGTTGATAACATTAAAACTTTAAACAATTTAAAAAATAATACTTTAACTGTTGGACAACGTTTGATAATTAGAAATACTACAAGTAGTACACCAAATAATGGAAACTATTATACAGTGGTAAAAGGAGATAGTTTATATAAGATTGCTAATAAATATAATACTACTGTGGATAAGTTGAAAACTTTAAATAATTTAACAAGTAATACCTTATCTATAGGACAAAAACTACTACTTCCAAATAATGCTACTAATGATATTTATATTGTTAAAAAGGGAGATACATTTTTTATGGGGAATAATGAGTATAGATTAAATAGTGCAAGTTATTGTGCTTTTTAATTGTACTAATTTTACATTTTTTAAAATATTCTTAAAAAAAGTGTCCCACCTATTGTTACGTTTGTCCCAATGTGTTATACTATAAATAGTAAGAGGAGGAAAACATATGAAGAAAAAAAATGTAATAAATCTTATAAGATATCACCAAGAAAATAATGGTGCTGCATTTAGAGCAGAAGCTCTAATGATAGCAAAGGATTTTTATGCTGATGGAGATAATCAACTAGGGGATTATATAATGACTTTATTATCAGATTCGAATTATTTTATACCTCAGGAAGTTGTTTATAATTTGAAATTTTTGAAAAAATTAAATTTTGATAATAGTACATTGCCATTACCTAAAGCAATTACTAATGATGTTAAAGGTATTATTAATTCTTTAAAAAGTCATACATTTATTAATAAGTTTATGTTTGAAGGTCCTCCAGGAACAGGAAAAACTGAAACAGTAAAACAAATTTCAAGGATTTTAAATAGAATATTGTATATTGTTGATTTTAATTATATTATTGATAGTAAATTAGGACAAACGCAAAAGAACATTGGTGATCTGTTTAATGAAATAAAAATGATTCCAAATATTAATAATTGTATTATTTTATTTGATGAAATTGATGCGATTGCTTTAGATAGGATAAATTCTAATGACTTAAGAGAAATGGGTAGAGTTACGACTGCATTTTTAAAAGAACTTGATGACTTGGGAAATAATATTGTGATTTTTGCAACTACCAATTTATATAAAAATATTGATAAGGCATTGAAGAGACGCTTTGATGCTGTAATTTCTTTTGATAGGTATACAAAAGAGGAATTAATTGATACCGCTGAAATAATGCTTGATGAGATGTTACCAAAATTTAAAAGAGCGACTAAAAATAGTAAATTATTTAGAAAAATATTATCTTTGTACAAAAACATTCCATATCCTGGGGAAATGAAAAATATTTTAAAAACTTCGCTTGCTTTTAGTGACCCTGAAAACCAATATGATTATTTAAAAAGAGTATATGATACTATTATTCTTCAAGAAAATATTGAACAATTAGATATTTTAAATCTTTCAAAACTTGGTTTTACAACTAGAGAGATTGAAATTTTAACTGGGAAATCAAAAAGTTCAGTTTCAAGATTGTTAAGTGGTGATTCAAATGAATAAAATGTTGAAATTAAGAGGAAAATTTAAACAAAAAAAAGGAACAGGTTCGTTTGGGCCACCTAAAATGAAGCAAGGTGTATCTGTAAACTCAAGTAAAATAGAAAAATTATTATTAAATCTTGAGTCGTGTAGAACTTATTGGAATAAAATAGATTTAATTGATGGAGCTTTGGTGTCGATAGAATATGTAGATATTGTATCAAAATCAAGACGAATATCATGCTTGTTTTCTAGTGAGAAAATAGTTGGTGCTAGATTTACTAGTAGTTGTGATAAGCATATTATTACTTATTACATAAAAAAAGAATATATTGATGTTGCAATAAATAAATTAGAAGTAATAAAATCTTGTGTTCAAAGTAGATTAGATGATTCGGTTTCTAATAGTACATTTGATATGCTTGATAAAATTTTAAATTTTAACGAAATTGGAATTTCTAAATCAAATTTTTGGGGTACCATAGTTGATATATCCAATATAAATAAAATTTTTGTATTGGAATCTAATGAAGCTTTTGAAGAAAGAAGAATTGTTTCAATTTTTGAAACTGAAAAAGATACTAAGCAATTGTTAGAAAGCATAGGAATAAATATTCCTAGTGAACGAATAAGAAATACGACATTACTACTAGATCCGAATGAAATGAATCAGCTAACTAAGAATGCTCCATATTTGATTGCGATGGAAGTAGAGGATTTAAGTGAAATTCCTTCTGAAAATACACTTGACAAAAATGAAGATTCAAGTAGACGAATAAGAAAGCCTAGCAATGAACCAATTATTGGAGTAATAGATACACCGTTTAATAAAAATGTATATTTTCATGAATGGGTTGACTCCTATAATGATGTTGATGATATTACAAATGATGATGATTATATGCATGGAACAGGAGTATCGTCTATTATTGTCGATGGTCCAAATTTGAATCCTTTAATAGATGATGGCTGTGGTAATTTTAAAGTTAGACATTTTGGAATTAGTCCGAGTGGTAAATATGCTTCATTTTCTATTATGACAAAAATAGAAAAAATAGTAATGGATAATCCGGATATTAAGGTATGGAATTTGTCTTTAGGTTCAGATAAAGAAATAGAACAAAATTTTATTTCTCCAGAGGCTTCAATTTTAGATGAAATTCAGAGTAAGTATGATGTTATTTTTATTGTTGCAGGAACTAATATGCCTAATAATGCTAATAACATGCATTTTAAGATTGGTTCTCCTGCCGATTCGATTAATTCTATAGTCGTAAATCCAGTTGATATAAATGGCAATATTGCAAGTTATTCTCGAGAAGGAGGAGTATTATCTTTTTATATGAAACCTGATGTTTGTTATTTTGGAGGAGATTTTCAAATGCCGGTTAATGTTTGCTGTATTCCGGGACAAGAGCATTTAAAAATGGGAACTTCATATGCAGCTCCATGGGTTTCAAGAAAAATTGCATATTTAATACATATTTTAGGTTTTACTAAAGAAGAAGCAAAAGCTATATTAATTGATTCCTGTGAAAAATGGAATGAAAAATATTCGAAACAAGAAAAACTTCGTTATGGTCATGGTATAGTTCCAACAAATATTAATGATATAATTAATACTGCTAATGATGAAATTAAATTTGTTATTTCTGGAGTTTCATTAAAATATGATACTTATAATTATCAGTTGCCTGTTCCTATGAATGAAGGAAAGTATCCTTTCGCAGCAAAGGCGACCATGTGTTATTTCCCAAAATGTGATAGAAGTCAAGGTGTTGATTATACCAATACAGAATTTGAATTAAAATTAGGACGTTTAAAAAATAAAAAAAGTGATCAAACATATAATATTGATTCAATAAATAATGACTTACAAGATGAAGATGGTGAAATGACAACAGAAGAAAAGGCTAGAAAAGAATTCAGAAAATGGGATAATACGAAATGTATTAAAGAAAGATTTTCTACAAGAAGTAGAGATAAAAAATCTTATGAAAATCCTTTGTGGGGTATTAGTGTTACTACTAAAAATAGATTAAATCCAAAAGATGGAGAAAATATTAAATTTGGAATAGTTATTACTTTAAAAGAATTGCATGAAGTAAATAGAATAGGCGAATTTATACAAATGTGTTCTTTCAATCAGTGGTTTGTAGAAGAAGTAAGTGCTGAAAATAAATTAGAATTATATAATGAAGCGGAAAATGAAATAGAATTTGAAGATTTATAATATTTAAAAGAGGTGTAAAAATGATTAAAGGAAAACCATTTGTAAAATGGGCAGGTGGAAAAAGACAGATTATAGATAAATTAAAACAATATGTTCCGGATGAGTTTAATACTTATTATGAACCATTTATAGGTGGTGGAGCATTACTTTTTGAACTTTCACCTAAAAAGGCAGTTATTAATGATTATAATAAAGAACTTATGAATGTATATGAATGTATTAAGGATAGTAAAAAATTTGATTTAATGTGTAGAGAATTAAATCATCATGAAACTGAACATTCAGAAGTGTATTATTATGAAATTAGAAATATTGATAGAGATAAAAATAAATTCAATAAGTTAGTAGATTATAAAAGAGCGGCAAGAACTATTTATTTGAATAAGGCCTGTTTTAATGGATTATATAGAGTTAATAGTAAAAACGAGTTTAATGTACCATTTGGTAAGAAAACTAAAGTGAATTCTTATGAGGGACAAAATTTAGGTATTATATGTGGTTACTTAAACTATAACGATATTAAATTATTATCAGTTGATTTTGAGGAAGCAGTAAAGGACGCAAAAAAAGGAGATTTTATTTATTTTGATCCACCTTATGATTCAGATACTTCAACATTCAATAGTTATACTGAAGATGGTTTTGGAAAAGAAGAACAAAAAAGACTCGCCAAAGTATTTAAAGAATTATCTGATAGAGGATGTTATGTAATGTTATCCAATCATAATACAACTTTAATAAATGAATTATATAAAGATTTTAATATTCATGTAATAGAGGCAAAAAGAAATATAAATGCAAATGGAAAGAAAAGAGGTAAAGTAGAAGAAGTTATTATCACAAATTTCGAGAATAAAAAAGAATTTGAGTAATAAATAGTGTATAATATATATATGAGGAGGTAGTGTATGAGTAAGGAATATTATTATGAAGAAAAAGATTTTAAGCTTATACAAGGCGATTCATTTAAAATACTAAAAGGTATTGAACCTAAAAGTATTGATATGATATTTGCAGACCCTCCTTATTTTTTGTCCAGTGATGGAATATCTTGTAGTGGTGGAAAAATGGTGTCAGTCAATAAAGGTGATTGGGATAAATCAATTAGTATTGAAAAAAAACATAAATTTAATAAGAAATGGATTAAATTATGTTATCAAGCATTAAAAGATGATGGTACTATTTGGATTAGTGGAACTATGCATAATATTTATTCAATAGGTATGGCACTAGAACAAGAAGGATTCAAAATAATAAATAATATAACTTGGAAAAAGTTAAATCCCCCACCAAATATTAGTTGTAGATTTTTTGTTCATTCCACTGAAACAATACTTTGGGCAAAAAAAGATATTAAAAAAGCAAAACACAAATTTAATTATTCCCTTATGAGAGAATTAAATGGTGGTAAGCAAATGAAAGATGTTTGGGAATCATCTTTAACAAAACCAGGTGAGAAAAAATGTGGTAAACATCCAACACAAAAACCTATGGAAATATTAGAAAAAATAATATTAGCATCTACTGATGAAGGTGACTTAATACTAGATCCATTTAATGGTAGTGGAACTACTGGAATAGTAGCAAACAAACTTAATAGAAAATATATAGGAATTGAAAAAGAAAAAGAGTATTTAGATTTAACAATTAGAAGAAAGGAGGCAGAAAAGTGATGTTAGAAAATATTAAAAAACAACTTGAATCTGCTTATGAGATAAGAGATATTAATGACATAGAAAAAGATATAGATGAAGGTAAAAATCTACTTAAAAATTCTTCAATAGAAGAAAAGAAACAATACATAAATAAAATAGAAATAAAATATAATTTTTATTTAGAATTGATTAAAGTAGTTATGAATATGAGAGTTGAAAAGTATGGGAAATCATCAGTTAGAAAAATGACTATTGAAGAAGAAATTAGTCAAGATATTGATATATTAATACTTATTAAAGTCAAAAAATTGTATGAAGAATTGTTAAAAGTTATTAATAACAATAACGAAAAATTTAATGGAGGTGTAAATTTTTGAGTAGAAATTTTAATGAATGGTTAAGCAAATTTAAAACAAGTATATCAGATTATACTTATTATGTTGATTTTGAAAAGATATACAAAAATGTAGATAAAGTAAAGGTTGAACTTAATATTTTAAATTCATTGATTGGTAGTAAAAATATAGAAGAAGAATTCCAAAATATATTAGTTAAATATCCTGAAACTTTAGAATGTATCCCATTATTACTTGCAGTTCGTTCAAGAGAAATATTTGTTAAAGATGAAATAAATGAATATTTATTTAAATTTGATAAAATGGTTTATTCTATAAAAGATTATATTAAATTTATGAGGGAAAGTGGTTTGTTTGATTTATTGCAAAATCATATTATAAATAATTTATACGATTATGTTTTAGGCATTGAAGTAGGACTAGATTCAAATGGAAGAAAAAATCGTGGTGGTCATTTGATGGAAAATTTAGTAGAATCATACATAATAAGAGCTGGTTACGAAAAAAATGTTAATTATTTTAAAGAAATTTATTTGAAAGATATAGAAAAGAAATGGAACCTTGATTTAAGTGAAATGTCTGGACATAATACATCAACTAAAAGATTTGATTTTGTTATTAAAACAGATAAACAGGTATATGTGATAGAAACTAATTTTTATTCTAGTGGTGGTTCAAAATTAAATGAAACTGCTAGGAGTTATAAAATGTTAGCACAAGAATCTAAAAAAGTTGACGGTGTAACCTTCATATGGTTTACTGATGGAACTGGTTGGAATAGTGCTAGAAAGAATTTAGAAGAAACATTTAATGAATTAGAAACTATGTATAATATTGATGATTTAGAGAATGGTATTTTAGAAAAATTATAAAAAATTAATCATCCTATAATTTTTAATGAAAATTAGAATTTAGGATGATTTTTTTGCTTCTTAAAGGTTGAAATAATAATATAGAATACTTCTTTCAACCTTTATATCAACCTACGAAGCAGGATGAATTTTGCGAGTGCAAAATAAGATTTGCACATATCAATTCCTTATGAAATAAAGGATTAATTAGTATTGTTGTGCAAACATCTTATCCTGCTGTTTCATAATTTGATAAATTATGAATCTCTTTAGGATGATAGATAAAACTTGCCATAATAAATGACTTGACACCTTAAATAAAAAGAGCTACCATGCATCATACAAAAAGGAGATGATGTTTATGAATAAGGAGAATTATGACATTAAGTAATATTATTAGGTATGTGAATTTCATACCTAATAATATTACTAAAACAAAATTTAAAACCATAGAATTTATTGGAGGTATTAAACTCTATGGTTAAATACAAAGTTAATTTAAAGTTTAAAGAAGATGGAAAATCTTTAAATGAAACAATAACTGAAGTATTAAAAATAGAATTACAAAAGAAATTGAATATGACTTGCAATTATTTGAATAGAGAGCTACCATGTAATCATACTCATTATTCCCAAAGTGAAGGGAGTAGTAATTAATGATTGGGAATAGTAGTTTTAAAGTAGGAATTTATATAAGATTATCAAGAGATGATGGAAACATTGAATCAGATAGTATTATTAGTCAAAGAAGTCTACTTAATCAATATATCAAAGAGAACAACTATAATTTAATTGATGAATATGTGGATGATGGATTTACTGGAACAAATTTTGAAAGGCCATCATTTAAAAGAATGATTAAAGATATCGAATCTGGAAAAATTAATATGATTATTACCAAAGATATGTCAAGACTTGGTAGAGATTATATAGGTACTGGAGAATTAATTGAAAAGTATTTTCCAAATAAAAACGTTAGGTATATTGCTATTAATGATGGGATAGATACATTCATAGATAATACCAATAATGATATAGCACCTTTTAAAGCCATAATGAATGATATGTATGCTAAAGATATTTCTAAAAAAGTTAAAACAAGTTTGCATTCTAGAATGAAAGAAGGATTGTATGTATCTGGTAGATGCCCATTTGGTTATATGAAAGATCCAAATAATAAAAATCATTTAGTTGTAAATAATGAACAAGCAGAAGTAGTTAAATTAATATTTGATTTAGCACTTAAAGATAATACTTACCACTATATTGCTCAAGAATTAACTAAAAGAAAAATTAAAACTCCAGCATCTTATTATAACTATGTGTGGAATACAAAATGTAGTACAGAGTGCATATCACAAGAATATGGTGTATGGGTTGATACAACAATTAAAGCAATTTTAACTAATAGAATTTATGTAGGTGATGTAGTGCAAGGTAAAACTAAGAAGATTAACTATAAACTAAAGAAAACAGTTAAGAACAAACCAAATGATTTTATAATAGTAGAAAACACTCATGAAGCAATTATAGATAGAGATACATTTAATTATGTTCAAACTTTATTACCTAAAAATGTTAAAAGACCAGAAAAGAAACGATTTTATTTATTAGATGGACTTTTATATTGCGGTGATTGTAAACATCGTATAACTATTAGATATCAAACTAAAACTGGCAGAAGTTATACAACTTGTGATTATTATAGAACATATTCAAAATATCATGTTTGTACCACACATACAAATAATTATGAAGTATTAGAAAGTGTAATTTTAGACAATATAAAAGAAGTTTGCAAAAGGTATTTGGATAAAAATATCATAAAAAATTCTATAGGCAGTTTAGAGTTTGAAGATAATATTTTGAAAATAAAAAAACAAATTGAAAGTTTAGAAATTACTAACAATAAACTAATAACTAATTTAGATAAAAGTTATATGGATATGTTAAAGGGTATTATTGACGAAGAACAATATGTAAGAGTTAGTGAAAGTATAAAAAAAGAGATAGAAAATAATAAATTGAGTATTGATAATCTTAAAAATGAACAAACAAACTCAAATAAAATAGATAATAAAATATTAGAAAAACATATTAATGAATTTTTATCATTAGAAAATCCAACTAGAGAATTAATAATTAATTTAGTAGAAAAGATTTATATCTATCAAGATAAAACGATAGATATTATATTTACATTTAAAAATGTTACATAAAAAATGTAACTGGAGATAGTCTTTATAAAATAGCAAATAATTATAATACTACGGTTAGTAAAATAAAAAGTGCTAATAATTTGAAAAGTGATACTTTGTCTATCGGCCAAAAATTAGTAATTCCTAAATAGTCGAATGACTATTTTTTTGGATATAGTATAGTGATATCTATGAAAGTGAAGTTTGATGATGTAATTGAATATTTAGAACTCATAGATGATATTTTAAAATATTATTATAATCCTGTTAATGGGGACTTCTTTATGTCTAATATAGGTGATTTTAATAATTATAATGAAGATTAGTTAGAAGAATTATTTAAAAATTCTATAATGTTGCCAACTAGATATGATATTATTGATGATTGGTATAAATTTAGAGATAAAAAAAAATAAGGTAGTTGCTATTGAGTGGTGTAAAGAAAAGAATATAGAATTTGAATATGAGTTTTGATATGAAGAAGTTTTTAAAAGATTATAATTTTGAAGAATTATTTGAACCACATATTTTATATTGTGGCGGAGACTATTATGCAGAAAATAGAATTTTAGATATATGGTGTCAGAATGATTTAATAACTGCTTATATTGATGGATCAGAAATATATAGAATTGAAGTTAAAATAGATAATGATATGTAGATTATTCTTCTGGTTATTATGATTCTGTATTTAAATTATGGTTTGAAGTACAATACAATATAGAGCTTTAATATAATTCTTGGCAAGATCCACTATTTGGTCTATAGAAACAATGATTATTATATCTTCCAGCTAAAGGTTGAGAATACCAAGTGCTTGTGCATCCACTAGAGTTGGGAGCATAAAACCATAAAGCATGTGTTGCTGGATAATAATATTCTCCTCTAAGTGCTCGTTTAGCGAGTTCTTTTTCTTTAGTAGTAGCTGCAGCTTGAAATAATGAACTTTTAGTTCCAACAAATTGGTTTTTTTGATATATCGCATCATATATTGAATTTATATTTTTGAAAGTATAACAATTAGCTATGGCTCTATTAACAACAACGTTGCCAACCATAAGCATTCCAAGTTCTCCTTCATTAAGTGCTTCAGCTCTCATAATTCTTGCAAGCAAATCTAACTCTCTATCATTATAATTAATTAACATAAACTCTTCACCTAAAATATATTATGCTAGTAATTCAAAAAAGTTATGAAATAATGTTTTTGTACCAAGAAATAGAGATATAGTTAAGTGGTAGATTAGAGGTCTTCAAAACTGTTTTAGTAGGTAACTTTAATAATTAAATATAATTTAATAAAATAATATTAATATTTATTTAATATATTTATTTTATTATTTTAAAGGTGATGTTTATGAGATTATTAGTAGTA
>CAKOMQ010000026.1 GCA_934096715.1 uncultured Bacilli bacterium | reverse complement strand
GCACTAGACTGTACTTATAATTATAAGGTAACAGTCACAGTTACAACTCCAATTACTGATAATAGTGACTCAGATGTAAAAGTAGTAGTTGGAGATAAGACAATGACTCTTAAGGAACTTACTACTGCTGGAACTAATGGAATCATAGTAAGTGGAGAAATTAAAAATTTAATAAAAGGACAAAGTGTATCAATACCACTAACAAGTAGTGTAACAAATACAGCAAACACTCAAGATAAACTAGTAGGTAATTCATACACAATAAAAATTGAACCATATACAAGTGGAGATAAAAAAGCATTTTCATGTAAGTTACACGCTGATTCAACACCACTAGCAGATAAATTAATCGCAAGTGGAAAATTATGGCAAAGTAATTTAGAAGGAGATGGCTATAGATATACAGGAAGTGGCGCAGTAGGAACTAATACTAATCCAAATAACTTTATATGTTTTGGTACAAATAACAAATCAGAATGTACAGCAAATCAAGATAAATACATGTATAGAGTAATTGGAGTATTTGCAGATGCAAATGGAAAAAACCATGTTAAACTAATCAAATATAAACAATTAGGTTCATATGCATGGAATACCAATTATACTGCCGATATATCATGGGAAAACAGTGATATGTATAAAGGACTTAACGGAAGTTATTTCTTAACAAATACAACATATGATTACTTACAAAATACAGAATGGAGTAATCGTATAGAAAATTGGACATGGAGTGCAGTAAATACAAAAACATATGATGGAAGTAATGGACCAGATTATTACAACGGTTTAACACCAAGTCAAATATATTTACACGAAATGAATAGAAGTACGAAAACAAGTACAGTAGGAGAATGGACAACACCAAGTGCCAAGATAGGATTAATGTATGCAAGTGATTATACATTATCATTGGGGTCAAGTGCATTAGCAATAGCAGGAAGTACTAGTGCAAATCAAGCTACACTAAAAACAGGCTGGATGAACCAAAGCAATAATGATACAGCTAAGTCTCAATATGAATGGACTCTTTCTCGTTATGGGGCTATTAGCAGTGGCAACTTCAATGCGTGGTTTGTCAATAGCGACGGTCGCGTGGACGGCAGTAGTGTGAACTATACGTCTGGCGCTTGCCCAGTCTTCTATCTTACATCGAATCAAGCGTATTTGGGCGGAAATGGGTCACTTGACGATCCATTCATGATCCAATAGGGCGTTTGATTATAATAATTAAAGGCCGACAATTGGTCGGACTTAAAAATCGGCGATAGCCGATTTTTTTGTTGTAAAAGTAATCACTATTAGCACTTACTATTGACAAGTGCTAATAGTGATGGTATAATAGATAATGTAGAAAGGAAAGTGAGAAGTATGAATTTTGAAAATAAAGATGATGTTAATGTATTAGAAGCTTATGGTAGAGATATAACTCTTTATGTTAAATCAGGTAAGGTAGATCCAGTTATTGGTAGAGATGAAGAAATAAGAGATCTTGCTCGTATATTATCTAGGAAGACTAAGAATAATCCAGTGTTAATTGGAGAAGCTGGTGTAGGTAAGACTGCGATAGTAGAAGGGCTTGCTCAAAGAATTATATCTGGGGATGTACCTGAGTCTTTGAAAAATAAAACTATCTGGGAGTTAGATTTAGCGGCGTTAGTTGCAGGAGCTAAATATCGTGGAGAGTTTGAAGAAAGACTTAAGAAAGTATTAGATGAAATAAAGAAGAGTGAAGGTAAGATTATCATGTTTATAGATGAAATACATATGATAGTTGGTACTGAAACTACTGGTGCAATGGATACATCTAATATATTAAAGCCACTTCTTGCACGTGGAGAGATTCATGTAATTGGAGCGACTACATTAAATGAATATCGTAAGTATATTGAAAAAGATAGTGCTTTAGAGAGACGTTTTCAAAAGATAATAGTTAATGCTCCTAGTGTTATGGATACAATTACTATACTTCGTGGTTTAAAAGAAAAATATGAAATACATCATGGAGTTAGAATAACTGATAATGCTTTAGTTGCGGCTGCTACACTATCAGATAGATATATTACTGATAGATTCTTACCGGATAAAGCAATTGACTTAATAGATGAAGCTTGTGCTACAATTAAAATTCAAATGGAATCTGTTCCTGAAGCATTGGACAATATAATTCATGATGTTATGCGTTTACAAATAGAGAAGAGTGCTTTAAAGAAAGAGAAAGATGATTTATCTAAGAAAAGATTAGAAAAAATAGATAATGAACTAGAAATAAAAACTAAAGAAGAGAATGATTTAAGAAATAGTTGGAATAAAGAGAAAGAAATATTTGAACAAATAAAGAATAAGAAAGAAGAAATAGATAAAGCTAGATTTGAACTTGAGAAAGCTCAAAATGAATATAACTTAGAAAAGGCTGCTAAACTTAGTTATGATACTATTCCTAAGTTAGAAAAAGAGTTAGATAATTTAAATAATAGTGTTGATTCTAAGTTGTTATCTGATACTGTTACTGATGAAAATATATGTGATATTATATCTAAATGGACACATATACCTGTAAGTAAGTTAATGGAATCTGAGAAAGAAAAACTTCTTAATTTGGAGAATATTCTAAGAAAAAGAGTAATAGGTCAAGATGATGCGATAAGACTTGTTAGTAATTCAATTAAAAAGTCTAGAAGTGGTATTAAAGACCCTAATAGACCTATTGGATCATTCTTGTTCTTAGGACCTACTGGAGTAGGTAAAACTGAAGTTGCTAAAGCTCTTGCTAGTACATTATTTGATGATGAAAAACATATTATAAGAATTGATTGTAGTGAGTATATGGAGAAATTCTCAACTAGTAGATTAATTGGTTCTCCTCCAGGATATGTTGGATATGAAGAAGGCGGACAATTAACTGAAGCTGTTAGAAGAAATCCTTATAGTATTGTGCTTTTAGATGAAATAGAAAAGGCGCATCCTGAAGTACTTAACTTATTCTTACAAATACTTGATGATGGTAGAATTACTGATTCATTAGGTAGGACTGTTGACTTTAAGAATACTATTATAATTATGACATCTAATTTAGGTAGTGAACATATTCTGGATGGAGAAGACGATTTAGTTATGAATGAAGTAAAGAGTCATTTTAAACCAGAGTTTATTAATAGAATAGATGAAATAGTGGTATTTAAGAAACTTAGTAAGGAGAATATTGAAGGTATACTTGATAAGTTTGTTAGAGATATTGAAACTAGATTACAAGATAAACAAATTAAATTAGAGTTAACAAGTAGCGCTAAAAGTAAGTTAATTGAAGATGGATATGATCCAGTATATGGTGCTAGACCACTTAAGAGACTTTTATCTAATACTATTGAGGTGTTATTAAGTGATGCTATACTTAATGGAAAAGTTAAATATAATAGTACTATAACAATTGATTATAATAATGGTAATTATCATATAAAAGATTCTGTATAAAGAATCTTTTTGTTTGCTTTATTAATTATTTATGCTATAATACAAGCAAATAAGGGTGGTATTATGGGAATAAAAGAAGTCTATATGAGTGTCGAAAACTATAATAAGGAAGATAATACTAATTTACTAACATTGTGTGCTGTACTTAATATGATATTGAATTATATTCAAGTTATATATATGCAGGATTGTAAAGAACTTGGTAAAAAAGATAAAAAACATATTGAAGAAATTAAAAATTCCACAATAAGTTTCTTTTATGCGTTTTTATATCATAAATTTGATAGTTTAGGAGATAATCCGGAAGAATTTTTGAAAGAGTTTACAGAGAATGCTAAAAAGAATTTTGAAAATGAAGAAATTAAAAATAATTTGGATAATTTTGCTCAATGGTCATTAGAAAAAATTGGACAAGATTATTTAATTAAAAAGATTGATTCACTTGATTTTAAATTAGCTGAGAAAATTGCATTACTTGATTTTATTCTTCTTAATAGAAATATTATGTTAGATTCCATAATACATTACTTTGGTAAATCTTTTGCTGAAGACATTATTATAACTATTGAAAGTAAGTTTTGGATTAGGTATGGCGATACTGAATTCAAGGATATGGAATGGAAATTTGATAAACTTATGAAAGAATATTTTGAAGGTTTAGTTGAGTATAATAATTTACTTATAAGAATGACAAATTTAGAAAAACTAGGATACAATAGTGAATATAATGAAGAAGAATTAAGATTACTAGCTTACAATATTTGCTTTGACTTTGTGGATGTATCAGAAGATGTTGATAAACAAGCTAAATATGTTAGTAAAAAAATGGGTATTAGTAGAAGAAGATATTATAAAATGTCTAAAGAAATTTGTGAAAGATAATCTTTTAAATGTGTAATTATTGTGATACAATAATTATGTTATGGTCTGTTGGAGAAGTGGTTTAACTCGTATGCCTCTCAAGCATATATTCACGGGTTCAAGTCCCGTACAGACTACCAAATTGAAATAAAAAATACGATTCTATTTTTTTGAATCGTATTTTTTTCTTGCTTCTGTATTTAATATTTTCTTTCTTAATCTAATGTTTAGTGGAGTAACTTCTACTAATTCATCTTGATTAATATAATCTAGAGCATATTCAAGAGTAATTGGTCTAGGTCTTTTTAATACTACTGTTTTATCTGAGAAAGCAGCACGTGTATTTGTAAGTTCTTTTCCTTTTACTACGTTAATAGCAAGATCATTGTCTCTGTTGCATTCTCCAACTATCATACCTTCATACACTTCTGTGTTTGGTTCAATAAACATGATACCGCGATCTTCAAGTTGTCCGATACCATAAGCTGTACTTTTACCAGTTTCAGTAGAAACTAGAACACCTAGTTTTCTTTCTCCTAAATTAACATTAGAACTTTGTGGTAAATATTCTTTAAATACATGGTTCATAATTCCATACCCTTTTGTAAGAGTCATGAAATTAGTAGAGAATCCGATAAGTCCACGAGATGGTACTGTATATGATATTCTAACCATATTATTAAAATGTACCATATTATCCATAGTAGCTCCCCTAGTAGATAATTCTTCTATAACTCCACCCATGTATTCTTCATTAACTTCTATTTGTAATTCTTCGTATGGTTCACATTTTACCCCATCTATTTCTTTTATAATAACATTTGGTTTAGATACTTGTAGTTCAAAACCTTCACGACGCATATTTTCGATTAAGATAGATAAATGTAATTCACCACGACCTGACACTAGGAAGTTTTCTGAATCTAATTGTTCTACTTTTAAACTAACATCTTTTTGTGTTTCTTTAATTAATCTTTCACTAATTTTTCTAGAAGTTAATAGTTTACCATCATTACCACTAAATGGAGATGTATTTACTCCAAATGTCATTTCTAGAGTAGGTTCATCTACATGTATAATAGGTAATCTTTCATGATTATTAACTTCTGTTATAGTTTCTCCAACAGATATATCCATAAGTCCTGCAAGTGCTATAATATCTCCTGCTTTAGCTTCTTCTATTTCAACTCTATTAAGTCCTTGGAAACCAAATAATTTTTGAACTCTAAATTGTTTTTCTGTTCCATCAAGCCTCAAACAATTAACCATACTATTAACTTTAATTTTACCATTAAATACTTTACCTATTGCAATTCTTCCAACATAATCGTTATAGTCAAGTAGTGCTGGTTGAAATTGGAAAGGTTTTGTTTCATCACCAACTGGTGGTTTGATTTCACTTATAATTAAATCTAACAAGCATTTAAATGATTTTTCTTGTGTAGATAAGTCTGGATCTAGACTACTTGTTCCATTTAAGGCTGATGTATAACATACTTTGAAGTCAAGTTGGTCATCAGTTGCACCTAGTTCCATAAATAATAATAGAACTTCATCTACTACTTCTTTAATTCTAGCAGTAGGTTTATCAACCTTATTTATAACAACGATTGGTTTAACCCCTTCATCAATTGCTTTCTTTAATACAAACTTAGTTTGTGGCATAGGTCCTTCGTATGCATCTACTACTAAGATAACTCCTTCAACCATTTTCATGATTCTTTCTACTTCTCCACCAAAATCGGCGTGACCAGGAGTATCTAAGATATTAATTCTAGTATTATTGTATACTACTGAAGTAGTCTTAGCTAGAATTGTTATTCCTCTTTCTCTTTCTATAGCGTTAGAGTCCATAGAGAAATTAGATGTATCTTGATTTTCTCTAAAAGTTCCTACATATTTTAATATTTCATCAACCAGTTTAGTTTTACCATGGTCAACGTGTGCAATAATTGCAATATTTCTTAAATCCATAATTCATCACCTGTAAACCTTTAGTATTATAGCAGTTTTTTTCTGTTTAGTAAAGCATAAATTGATTTGTCAATATCAAGTTAATTAAGTTTACATAAAATTGACAAAATTTATATAATGTGCTATAATGTGAGCATATATGGGGGACGTATGGATAAGGGTTTAAAAATTAATTTAATTATTGAAATAATTTCTATGATACTTATATGTATTGTATCTTATAAAACATGGGACATATTTGATACCAGTGAAATGGAATCTATTGCAAACTACTATGATAGTTATTATTATATAAATTATAATATTAAGAAAGATGGTAATACTAGTTATGTTAGTTTAAGTAATAATTCAAATACGCTAGAAGATTACTATATAGTAGTAGATAACTTGAATATAGAAGAAGTATATATAAATGATATTCTATATAATATAGAAGATCTAAATAAGAAAGATAATTATATAATACTTGATAATAATAAGTTAGTAGCAGGTGATAAAACTTATAAAATAAGTATTAATGGAACAGATAATTATCAAATTAAAGTTTTAAAAGAATTGGCTTAATGTCAATTTTTTTGTTAATAAACGTAAAGTAGAGAAAAAAGTGTCAAAATTTGGTTGTATACCTGTAGAGTACATGTTAATATTAACATAAGGAGACAGGTAGTATGAAGTTAAAAAAAGAATTTAAAAAAGATGCTAAACTTATATTAGTAGTAGTTGTGTTACTTGCACTTTTAACATTAAATCTTTCATATTCTTTGATTTTCTCAGTAAAAAGTGTATCTACTATACAAGAAATTAATGCTGGAACATTAAGCGTTGTTATTGACAATACATCTACACCTATTTACGATGATTTACTGCCTACAGCTAATTCTTTATTACCTAGTAGTAGTAATAGTGAAATAAATAGTAAGTATTCTACAATAACATTTACTAATAATGGTACATTAAAGACTGATGTTGCCTTAACTATTTCAAAAGATTATGATAATATGCCTTCTTTATCTAAAGATGAAGATATGCTTCCTTTAAATTATTTAAATGTTGGTTTATACAATGGTAGTGAATGGGTAAATTTTGGTACAGATGAAAGTCCACAATATTATGTATCTCTATCAAGTTTACAGTTAGTATCTGGTACAACTGATACATATACACTAGTAACTGATACATTAAACGTTGGAGAAAGCAAAGATTATCGTGTTTATGTATGGTTAAGTGAATCAACACCTGCTGATAAAATAGGAATGCTTGTTAGCTTAAAACTTAATGTAGATTATGTAACTAGCAAAGCAGAAACAATGACTCCAGAAGAAATAGCTTTATTAAATGAATAGGAGAAATGATATGGAAAAGAAAAAAGAAGTTAGTAGTACTACAGAAAATGCTATTATTGTGATGATTATCATAATGGTATTAACATTTGCATTTGCAGTAATTGCGTCAATGATTTAAAGTAGGTTAGACTACTTTTTTTCTTTTGGTTATGGTATTATATTAACGGTGATAAGTATGTACTTAGGAATATTATTTTCCATATTAAGTGGATTATTCTTTTTAATAGGAATAGTTATATTAGATAATGTTAAAGATAAAGAAAGATTTTCTTTGTTTACTATATCAGTTGCATTTATAGTAATGACTGGATTAATAATATTTGATATATTACCAGAAGTAATTGAATCTAATAATATTTATATGAGTATTTTTGTTATTGTAGGTTTTATATTTCTTTTATTAATTGATAAAGTTATACCACATCATGAACATCATGATAAAAATGAATGTAGTGATAAAGTAGAACATAATCTACATATGAATCATGTTAGTGTTATAACAATTGTTGCTCTTGCTTTTCATAATATGATAGAAGGCGCTGCATTATATAATCTTACTAAAACTGATTTTACCAGTGGTCTTTTAATGCTTATAAGTATTGGATGTCATAACATACCTTTAGGTTTTCAAATAGGTAATAGCTTAAATAAGAATAAGAAAAATAATGTACTTAAAGTATTGCTTCTTATTAGTGCTTTGATTGGATCTTTAATAATGATATTATTTGGCGACATAAAAGAAACATGCGTTTCTATAATCTTGGCTGTAACCATGGGAATGCTTATATATATTTTATTATTTGAATTATTTAGGGAAATAGTTAATAAATTTAAGAAAAAAGAAGTAATATGTGGTATAATTATTGGTACATTAATACTTCTTTTGACAGTATTGATATAAGGATGTGATGTACATGAAAAAAGTATTAATAACAGGCGCTAGCGGAAGTGTTGGAACTACATTAGTTAATGAACTTATTAAAACTGGAGAGTATGAAATAACTGCTTTAGATTTAGTTAATAAAAAATCACAAAGATTATTTAAGAAATTAAGAAAAAAAATTAATGTTATTTATGGAGATATAACTGATAGGGTCTTAATGGAAGCATTAATAAAAGATCAAGATTATATTATAAATTTAGCTTCTACTATGCCACCACTTGGGGACAGCTTAGATCTTGCTAATAATAATGAACTTGCTGGTGTTAAAAATATTGTTGATAATATAAATAAGGTCAATAAGAATTGTACACTTATTTATACAAGTACTACTAGTTTATATGGCACTAATGATGAATCTAGTTTAGATAGTAAGATAGATAAAGAAAGAATATCTAATTATGCTTTATATAAATATAAGAGTGAAAAATATATATTAGATAATTTAAGTAAGTATACTATTTTAAGAGTACCACTTGTTTTAAATAATGTTTTACATGAACCATTTATGTTTAATGTAAATAAAAATAGTGTTGTGGATACAATTACTGTTGTAGATTTAGCAAATGCTATTAGTAAATTAATTGATACTAATAAAAAAGTCAATAAGAAGGTATTTAATGTTACTAGTGGTAGTGAATTTAGATTAAAATATAATTCTATATTAAAGATAGTTCTTAAGTATTATGGACTTACATTTAAACTTGCTTGTAGTAGATTATTCTTAGATGAAAACTACTATAGTCCTATTCTAAGTGATGGAGATAAGTTAAATGATATACTTGAATATAGAGTAGATAGTTTAAATAAATATAAGAAAAGAATAAAAAAAGTTAATAATAAAAGATATATTTCTAAGGCTTTAGGAATGATTGTTTTATTATTTAAGAATAAAGGTGATTAAAATGAGGGGACTAGTATTAGGTGGTGGTGGCGTTAAAGGTTCATACCAAATTGGAGCTTACTTAGCTTTTAAAAAATGTAATATGAAAATAAATGGTGTTGTAGGAACATCTATTGGTTCTTTCAATGCTGCTATGCTTGCGTGTGGTAAAGATCAAGAATTGTATAAGTTCTGGAAAAATGTAGATGTCGGTTATTTACTTGGTTTAAATAAAAATTATGTTGATAGTGTTAATGATAAAAACTTGTTTAAGGAATTTATATATGGCTTAATACAAGCTAAGGATATTTTGAAAAGCAAGGGTATTAGTTCCAAGAAAATTAAGACTGCCTTAGATATAATGATTAATGAAAAAGAATTAAGAAATAGTAGTATGGACTTTGGTTTAGTAACTGTTAAAATAAGCAAGAAAACTGGCTTTAAACCTCTTTATATGTTTAAAGAAGATATGGAAGAAGGTAAAATTACAGAATATATTTTAGCTAGTTGTAACTTGCCTGTATTTAAGTTAGAAAAAATGATAGATGATAGTTATTATATTGATGGTGGATTTTATGATACTACTCCTGTTAAGATGCTACAAGAAAAGGGATATGATGAAATATATGTTATAAATTTACATGGTGTAGGAATATATCAGAAGATAAATTATCAAGATAATTCGGTTACAGTTATTAATCCTTCAAAGTTCTTAGGTAGTACACTTAATGTTAATAAAAAACAAATTAATGATAATATAAAACTAGGATATTATGACACTTTGAAAGTATTAAAGAAGTTAGATGGATATAATTATATTTTCAAAAAGAAACCTTTATGGTATTATAATATGCGTGTCAAAAAAATTGATAAAGATTTACTTTTAAGAGTTAAGAAATATTTTAGAGCTAAAGATAATAAGGAATTAGTATTGAAAGCTTTAGAATATGTAATGCTAAAGGAAGATCTAACTTATTTTGATATTTATAAAATAAATTTAATATGTAGATATGCAAGAGAATATACAACTAGTAAACATTTTGTATATGAATTTGTTAGGAGGTTATAAGAATGGGAAGAGCATATGAAGTAAGAAAAGCTAGTATTCAAGCTACTGGTGCTGCTAAAGGAAAAATATATACTACTTTTGCTAAAGAGATATATTTAGCTGCTAAAAAGGGAGATCCTGATCCTGAAAGTAATAGTGCTTTAAAAAGACTAATTGAAAAAGCTAAGAAACAACAAGTGCCTAGTGATATTATTAATAGAGCTATTGAAAAGGCTAAAGGTGTTGGCGGAGATGATTATCAAAGTATTACTTATGAAGGTTTTGGGCCTGGACAAAGTACTTTGATTATAAAAACTCTTACTGATAATGTTAATAGAACTGTTGGAGAAGTAAGAGCGGCTTTTAATAAAGTACATAAGAGTCTTGGGGTAACTAATAGTGTTTCTTATAATTATGATTATTTAGGAGTAATATCATTTAAATCTGATATGGATGAAGAAATATTTGATAGAATTATAAATGAAGGTATCGAACCAGTTGAGTTTGATAATAATGATGGAGTGTTGACTATAAGTGTTGAGTCAACAAATCATGATAAACTTAAAGATATTGTTGAAGGCATTATTCCTAATGTTGATTATATATATGATGAAGTGGGTATGTATCCTAAGGAAGAAATTGAACTTAATCCAGAAGATTTAGAAGTATTTAAAAAATTATATAATATATTAGATAATATAGAAGATGTATCTACTATATATCATAATGTTAAGAATTTTGAGTAAGTAAGATGTGCATTTAATGATGCACTCTTTTTAAATTTATGATAAACTATTTGTCTAAAGAAAGTTGTATGTGAATATAATAGTTTTGATGATTACGATGATTACGATGATGATATTAAGAAAATGTTAAAAAATAAACAAGAATCAAATAAATAGATTTTAAGTTGAAATTGCAATTAAGATTATTTTGCATATATTACATTAGGTGATAAGTATGGCAAAAAAGGTGGTAATTGATCCGGGACACGGTGGAGTTGATGGGGGCACTAGTGCAAATGGAATACTTGAAAAAGATTATACTTTAAAAATAAGTAAATATATGTATGATAGATTTAAAGAACTTGGAATACCTGTAAGTATAACTAGAACTGGAGATGTTAATTTAGATAGTAATGAAAGGCCTAAAAAGATACAAAGCTTTTATGGTAATGATAGTAATGTTTTAGTTATATCTAATCACATAAATGCAGGTGGTGGTGATGGTCATTGTGTAACGAATGTATAACAATTAAAGCCAAATAAATATATAAAGAAATGGAGAAATGTTATGAATATTAGTTACACTAAGAACGGTGATTATTTATTACCAGATTTAATATTAGAAGATAAAGAAAGATTTAATATAGGAAAATATGGATTATTAAGATTAAATTATATTAAGAAAGAAAAGTTGGGATTATATTTTGATTTACTTGTTAATGATAAATTAAATGAATATCTCCATAATATCGATACTACTGTTATGGAGAAGGTGCAGAAGTTAATTAAAGAACTAGCTGAAAAAGAAAATATTACTGAAGAATTAAAAAGTAGTAATCAAATGTTATGGATAGGTAAAATGAATAATATTAAAAATATAGCAGAAGAAATAATTTTAAAGGAATATGTCTATGTCTAATATAACTGATAAAGAATTTGAAAAAATATATTTACCTTTCTATAACAATGTTAATAATTATTTAAATAAATATGTTATACCTGATTTAGTAGCATTTTATTTAGCAAATGCATATAGTAGACATTGTTTATCAGAATGTAATTTAATAAATCATATTAACTCTGCAATAGATATATTTAATTGTAGATGTGATATTAGTAGACTTATACCTAAGATAAGAGAAATATTAAAAATAAAATATAATTTAATAATAGTAAAAGATAATCCAATGATATTGAAGAAATATTATTAAAAAGCAGAACTCTGTCAGATAAAACTGATAGAGTTTTTAAATGATAATTAATTGGTTTGGGAGTAAATTTATTGTCTAGCAAGCAATGAATTTGTACTCCCGTACGAAATTCGTATGTGGGAAATATCCCAAGCCCTACCTAATTTGACGAAATATGTGTTATAATTAATACATATAGATTTACGAGGTGATACTTAATGATATTCAAAGGAAATATTGAATTAAAACAGAATGACTTTAAAAATGAAAAAGAACTACAAAAATATTTTGAAAATAACTTAGAAAAGATATTAGGGGTTAAATTTATTTGTACTGAATTTGGTGTTGGAAATTTTAGGATAGATTCGCTAGCCTTTGATAATGAGTCTAAGTCATTTAAAATTATTGAATATAAAAATGTAAAAAATCATAGCTTAGTTGATCAAGGATATACATATTTAAAGTTATTGTTAGAAAGAAAAGCAGATTTTGTTTTGCAGTATAATACAATTACAAAATCATCACTAACAATTAATGACATTGATTGGAGTCAATCGAGAATTATATTTGTATCACCAATTTTTACACCATATCAATTAAATGCAACAGACTTTAAAAATATACCTGTTGATTTAATTAAAGTAACTAGATATGAAAATGATATTGTTGATATTGATTTTATAAGGAAAACAAGCAATGTAAGAATAGAGGAATTTGATGTTGAAAATGAGCAAAAAGAAGTAAATAAGGAAATAAAAGTGTATACTGAAGAAGACCATTTAAATAAGGTTTCGGAAAAGACAAAAAGATTATATGAATCACTCAAAAGTAAAATATTAGAATTGGATGATATTGATATAGATGTAAAAAAAGTTTATGTGGCTTTTAAAGGCAGAAGAAATATAGTAGATATAGAATTTAATCAAAACAAGTTGAAAGTAGATATTAATCTAAAAAAAGGTACTCTTGTCGACCCACTAAATATAGCCCAAGATATTACCAAAGTAGGGCATTGGGGAAATGGCGATTATAGAGTTGAAGTTTCTTCTGAAGAAGATATTGATAATCTTATACCATTGATTAAGCAATCTTTAAAGGTAAATAAAAAGTAAAAGGAGGAAAATATGAGTACAGAAAAATTAGAAAACGTACTATGGGACTCTGCAAATAAACTTCGTGGAGGACTTGCAGCAGCAGATTATATGCATGTTGTACTTGGATTGATATTTTTAAAATATCTTTCAGATAAATTTGATGTTAGATATAAAGAACTTGTTGATGAGGGAAAAGGCTATGAAAATGATATAGATGAATACTCAAAAAATATGGTCTTTTGGATACCAGAAGAAGCAAGATGGAGTTATATTTCTAAATATTCTAAATCTGAGGAATTAGGAAAAGTATTAGATGAGGCGTTTATTGCTATTGAAAAACAAAATCCAGAATTGAAAAACATTTTACCAAAAACTTATTCAAAACTTGAAGTTGATCAAAGAAGACTAGGAGAGTTGATTGATTTATTTACAAATAAGTTAGATACAACAAATGCTGGTGGTGATTTCTTTGGCAAGGTATATGAATATTTTATGGGTAAATTTGCAAGAAATTTAGGACAAAAAGGTGGAGAATTCTATACTCCAAGATGTGTTGTTGAATTACTTGTTGAAATGATAGAACCATTTAATGGTAAGGTTTATGATCCCTGCTGTGGTTCAGGAGGTATGTTTGTTCAATCAGCAAACTTCGTTGATGAACATCAAGGAAATATAAATAATATTTCTGTTTATGGACAAGAATTAAATGCTACAACTTGGCGTTTAGCCAAAATGAATTTAGCAATTAGAGGGATTGAAGCAGATTTAGGTGATTCAAATGGAGATACATTCCATGATGATAAACATAAGGCACTAAGAGCAGATTATATACTTGCAAATCCACCATTTAACATTAAAGATTATGGACAAGAATCATTACTAGAAGATCCTAGATGGAAATATGATGTTCCACCAAAAGGGAATGCAAACTATGCTTGGATTCAACATATGATTTCAAAATTATCACCAAAAGGTGTTGCAGGTTTCGTTTTAGCAAATGGTAGTTTATCTACAAGTCAGACGCAAGAATATAATATTAGAAAAGCAATGATAGAGGATGACATCATTGATTGTATAATTACATTACCAGATAAATTATTTTATACAACAGGTATTCCAGTATCATTGTGGTTTTTAAGAAAACAAAAAACACAAAATGATAAAATTCTTTTTATTGATTTAAGAGAGAAAGGAACTTTGATTGATAGAAAGATTAGAGAATTAAGTAAAGAAGAAATTAAAGAAACAGCCAATATATATCATAATTGGTTGAAGAATGAAAACTATGAAGATATAAAAGGTTATTGTTATTCTGCTAGTTTAGAAGAAATTAGAGTAAATGATTATTCTTTAGTGTCTGGAAGATATGTAGGAATTGATGATTCCAATGAAATGTCAAAAGAAGAAGTAGAAGAACAAATCAAAATTGTATCAAATGAGTTAAAAGAGTTATTAAAAGAAAATCAAGAATTAGCAAAGAAAGTAGAAGAAATTTTAGATATGCAATAATATCAACTATGTGTTGTTG
>CAKOMQ010000025.1 GCA_934096715.1 uncultured Bacilli bacterium | reverse complement strand
GAAGTGGTCAAACGCGGCAGACTGTAAATCTGTTCCTTCGGGTTCCATGGTTCAAATCCATGTCCCTCCACCATTTTCTTAAAATATTGCCCCGTAGCCAAGTGGTAAGGCATCAGACTTTGACTCTGACATTCCGCTAGTTCGAACCTAGCCGGGGCAGCCATCTTATATTTGTCTCGTTAGCTCAGCCGGTAGAGCATTCGACTTTTAATCGAAGGGTCTGGAGTTCGAATCTCCAACGAGACACCATTTCGTAAATAACTTGCATAAGCAAGTTTTTTCTTTTATGTAAAACGATGTACAATATAAAAATATTTATATTGTACATACTATTTAACAGTGATATTATTATTCTAGAAAGAAGTAGGTAAAAGATGAAGAAATTGGAGAAAAAACAAATTGTCGTATTAATATTTGTATTTGCATTATTACTTTTAGTAGGTGGAACATATGCATACTTTAGTATTAATGCGAGCAACGATAAGACAGGGGCAAAGGTAACAGGCAGCGCTACTAAAGAAGGTAATCCGACAATGCAAACTATGACAAAGCATTTATTTTTAAACCTAGATGCAAGTCTTATGAGTCAAGCAAATGCTGGGAAGACTTATTATGCTAATAGTGATGAATCTGGTTTAGCACTAACTACTAATCCAAACTATACTTTAGCAATAGCTGATTTACCTGAAGGCGATGAGATATTAGACTGTACTTATAACTATAAAGTAACAGCAACTGTGCAAACTGCAATAACTGATGGAAGTGACTCAGATGTAAAAGTAGTAGTTGGAGATAAGACTATGGCTTTAAAAGAAATAACAGATGCAGGAGACGCTGGAATAATAGTAAGTGGAGAATTTAGAAACTTAGTAGCAGGAACTAGTCAAAGAATAGGAATATCATCAAGTGTTACAAACACAAGCAAAGTTCAAGATAGTTTAGTAGGTAATATTTATACAATTAAGGTAGAACCATATACAAGTGGAGATACAAAAGCATTTTCTTGTAAATTAAGATACAAAATTGATTCAACAAAAACATTAGCACAAAATTTAATTGATAGTGGGTGGTTATGGCAAAGTAAATTAGAAGGAGATGGCTATAGATATGTTGGTCAAGGTGTAACATGTTCATATGATGATGGTAAATATTTTAATGCAGCAAATAATCAAAATACAACTCCGACATGTCCAACATTATATAATTTTACTAGAACAAGTACATCAGATGGCTCTACTTATAATGCTACTTATCAAACCAGTTGTCCTAGTGATACAAGTTCATATACATATACATGTACTGCTGAATTTCAAGGATCAATAATTAATATTGTTATTCCTAGTAATTTTATTTGCTTTGGAACAGCAGATAAAGCGGAATGTTTAGCAAATCAAGATAAATACATGTATAGAATAATTGGAGTATTCTCTGATACAAACGGAGAAAATCATGTTAAATTAATAAAATATAAACAACTAGGCTCTTATGCGTGGAATGCGAACTATGAAACAGATATATCATGGGAAAACAGTGATATGTATAAAGGACTTAACGGAAGTTATTTCTTAACAAATACAACATATGATTACTTGCAAAACACAACGTGGTCAAATAAAATAGAAAACTGGACATGGAGTGCAGTAAATACAAAAACATATGATGGAAGTCAAGGTCCAAGCTATTGGAGTAGGTTAACTCCAAGTCAAATATATTTACATGAAATGAATAGAAGTACGAAAACAAGTACAGTAGGCGAATGGACAAACCCTACTGCCAAAATAGGGTTAATGTATGCAAGTGATTATACATTATCATTGGGGTCAAGTGCATTAGCATTAACAACAGGAACATATAAAAACGATATTTTGTTAAAAACAGGCTGGATGCATCAAAGTAATAATGATACTACAAAGAACGCATGGGAATGGACGCTTTCTCGTCGTGGGGCTCATGGTGCCAGCTTCACTGCGTGGAATGTCCATAGCAACGGTAACGTGAACAACAGCAACGTGAATGCTTCGGGTGCAGCTCGCCCAGTCTTCTATCTTACTAAAAATATTACAGCAACAGGCGAAGGTTCTTTAGAAAATCCATTTATTATTGAATAATTATTAAGAAGTCAAACTAGACTTCTTTTTGTATGTATACTTTACACTTTTTGAAAGTAAGCAGTTCGACAAATATTGACCTTTATTTTAAGTTATGATAATATTTATTTATAGTAGAAGAAGAATATTTGGTGGTATTAGTGAAGAAAAAATGTATCAATAAAAAAATATTTATAGTGCTTGTAACTTTCTTGTGTATGCTTGAAATATTTTTTGCATATTCTACTATTAAAAGTTATTCTAATAAAGAACAAGAAAATGATAGTAAAGTAGTAGAGAAAGAAAAAGAAATGTATACTACGTATATTCAAAATAGTAGTGGGCAATATGTTAAATATAGAAGCAGTGATTCAGCTCTTTATCCTACTGGATATACATTTAATGCATCCAAAAGTTATTGCGAAGACTTATACGGAAATAAATTAAATGGTGTACTTACTAATACAAATAAGTCATTTACTTTAGAAACAGACTCTACTGCAATATGCTATTTATACTTTGATAAATAATAGTCTCTTACGACTATTTTTTCTTTCTGTTAATAATTGAAATAATGCCTATAGTATGGTAATATAATTTATATACGAATAGGATGTGTAGTAAAAATATGAAGTTATTAAAATTAGTCGGAAAATTCTTTTCTTTTGTGCTTGTATTTGTTTTATTTTTAGTGTTAAATTTATACTTAATGTGTTTGATTTTTTGCTATGGGCCAAGTAAAAGCGCTAGAGATATATTTGTTACAACTATGTTAGAAACAGGACAAATGAAGTTTGTGGTGGGACTAGTAATGGATCAAGATAGTGTTAAGGAAATAGTTGACTCTAATAGCATGAAATCTATGAAGGAAGAAGTAGATAATGATCTAATTAAAGTAGAAGAGAATAAGAATCAGCCTGATATAGAATTAAAAGAAATAAGTGGTAATACTTTCTTTGCTAAAATGCTTATAATAAAAGATCCTAGTAGAGTAAAACTTGCATCTATTTATGATGGTAGTTGGAAAACTTATGGGGTTACGCTTGATAAACTTGTTAGTGATAATGATGCGATTGCTGGTGTAAATGGTGGCTTATATCAATCAAGTGGTAATAAGGGCGGTTCTCCACTTGGAGTAGTAGTAAGAAATGGTAAAATAGAATATAATCAACCAACGGGTTTAGCAGGTCTATACTTAATTGGCTTAAATGAAGATAATTTATTACAAATTATTGATTTACAAAATAAAAATAAAAATGAAGTAGAAAATATAATTAAAGAAAATAAAATTAGAGATGCAGTAGCGTTCCAAGAAGAATCAAGTGATGCGAATAACCATTTTGTTAAATTAATAATCAATGGTGAAAGAAGAGAAACTAAAGGAAGTGGAAGTGGTGCTAATCCAAGAACAGCAATAGGTCAAAGAAAGGATGGCACAATCTTACTACTTGTTACTGATGGTCGTGGTGCGAATGGCCATTTAGGAGCAACAGCTAGTGATTTAATTGATGTCATGGAAGAATATGGTGCAGTTAATGCAGCTAACTTAGATGGTGGATCATCTTCAAGTATGTATTATAATGATAAGTATGAAATGACTAGTGTAACTTTATATTATTCAAATTCATCTTGGCGTTTGCCAACTGGATTTATAGTTAGTAAGTAGGTGTATTATGGGAAAATTAAAAAGTAGATGGAATAAGAAGTCTAATTATAAGAAAGCATTGATACTGTTTTGTATATTACTTTCAATTCTTACCTTAACATTTATGATTTATGTATATTCTACAATGGTAGAGTATGAAAATAATGAAGTTACTAACTATATTAAAAATCAATTTAAAAGTGGTAAAATAACTAATGAATTAGATATTGAAGATTTTGAAAAGAATAAATATGAAACTAATGGAGCTTCAGTTAAATCTGGACTTAAGAGTTTATGTAAAGACAGTGATTTACAAGTAGAGAAGAAAAAAGGAAGTAAAGATTTTACATACAATGTTTATTCTAATGGAGCACTTCTTGCTAGTGTTACATTAGAAAAAACAGGTAGTCACAGTAAAATGCTTATACTTACTATTGATGAATGGAAGGTAAAAGATATTGAAAGCAGCTTTGAAAGAGGAATATACTTCTATGATATAGTACTTCCTAGTGATTATAAGATGTATATAAATAATAAAGAAGTTACTGATCAATACAAAGAAACAGATTATCAAGGATTAGAAAAATTAACTGAGTATGTAAGTGTTGCTAAAACAAAAACTTATACTTTAGATAATTTTATAAGTAAACCAGAAATAGTAATTAAAAATGCTGATGGAAAAAAAGTTGATTATAAAATAAAAGATAATAAGATTGAAATTAAAAAAGAATTTAAGAAATACAACACATATGAAGAAGCTAAAAAACATTTAGATGGAGAAATAGATATTATGACTCTTGCTCGTAATTGGTCATTATTCTTAACAGATGATTTAAGCGGTGCTTGGCATGGATTAAATCAGCTTACTCCATATTTAATTGATGGAAGTGATATGTATAAGATGGCTTATAATTGGGCTCATAATGTTGATATAACATTTGTATCTAAACATTCACTTAAGAATCCTACATTTACTAACGAAGAATTAAAAAATTGTACAGTATATAATAAAGAAGCTTTTAACTGTGAAGTAAGCTTAGAAAAAAATATGCTAGTAGGTGGAAAAGATAAAGTAGATAAGATGCATGACTATTTATATTTTGTTAAATATGAAGGATCTTGGAAACTTGTCGATATGAAATCTATTTAGGGGGAAACATGGAAAATATATTTGTTTTAATCCCATCATATAATCCTAATGAAAGTATTATGACTGAGTTCTTAAATGAACTAAAAAAAGAATTTAAAAATATCTTAATAGTTAATGATGGAAGTATAAATGAATCTTACTTCGAAGATTTAATGAGTAAGGGCTACTTAGTTATAAGAAATCATAAAAATTTAGGTAAGGGTAGAGCGCTTAAATATGGATTTAACTATATATTAAATGAATATCCTAACGTGGATGGGGTAGTTACTTGTGATTGTGATGGGCAACACAAGGTGACTGATATACTTAAGATAGCTAAAAAAATTAAGAAAGATAAAGATGAACTTATATTAGGTGTTCGAAGATTTAAAGATAAAAAAATTCCTTTAAGAAGTAGATTTGGTAATAATATAACTAAATTTGTCTTTAAGACTTTTGTCCATCTTAATATAAGTGATACTCAAACTGGACTAAGGGGACTTAATCGTAATTTAATGATTAACTTTTTAGGAACAAGTGGTGAGAGATATGAATATGAAACTAAAGTATTAATTAAATGTAAACAAAAAGATATTAAGATACTAGAAGTACCTATAGAAACTATTTATATTAATAATAATGAAACTTCACATTTTAATCCTATAAAAGATTCTATTAAAATATATAGATTATTTACTAAATATATAATTACTTCTATTAGTTCATTTATAATAGATATTCTATCATTTATGTCTATCTATATATTATCTAAGAATATATTATTAAGTACTATAATAGCGCGTATTCTATCTAGTCTATGGAATTATAATATTAATTCGACATTTGTATTTAATAAGAAGAGTATAAGAAGTACAATTATGTATTATATACTTGCAAGTATTATAATGCTTATTTCTGGACTATCTGTTACTTACTTAAGTATGATATCTAATATACCAGTATTAGTACTTAAGATATTCATAGATTTAATATTATTTATAATAACATATAATTTACAAAAGAATGTAATATTTACGAGGTTAGTAAAATGAAAAAGAAATATAAAAAGTTTATATTACCTAGTATACTCTTACTAATATTTATATTAATAATGGTATTGGTGTTACTAGGATACACTACTAGTATAGATAGTTATGTATATAATCTAGTTACAAGTAATATGACAGATGGTAAGAATAATTTCTTTAAGTTTATTACATTATTAGGAAGTACTAAGTATATGATATGTATGTGTATAGTTTTTTTAATTATAGCTGTACTAACTAATAAAAAGAGATTAACTACAAATGTAATTCTTGGACTTATAACTAGTACAATAGTTAATAATGTTGTTAAGATTATTGTTTGTAGGGAAAGACCTGATGTCTTAAAACTAGTTGAAGAAACTACTTATAGTTTTCCTAGTGGACATACTATGGCTGCTACTATGTTATATGGAATATTAATATATTATGTATATAATTCTAAATTAAATAAGTATATTAAAATATTATTAATTACTTTATTATCATTATTAATTATATTAATAATGATAAGTAGAATATATTTAGGTGCACACTATGTTACAGATGTAGTGGCAGGACTATTCTTATCAGCTTTCTTAGTTATAATAATGGTTAATATATGCAAAAAAATCACAGAGTAATCTGTGATTTTAAATATATACTACGGATTGTTATAAAAGGGTCAACTTTTACGGACAATAATTTTACGGATCAATTTGTGTAAAACGATTACCGTAATATATATCCAACAATAATATACAATTTTTTTAATAAAAATTCAACCCTTTTTTGACAAATTTTATATAAAAATGACAAATAATTTAAATTAATTTTTATATTATTATTTAAATTATTAATTATTGTTTACACTTATATTTAATTTAGATACTTTTTAAAATAAAAATATCATTTTACAAAAAGGTGTCAAGTAGTATAAAATTTATGATTCAAAAAACAATAATTATAGTATAATTACACATATATAGATATGATTGGAAGGATGATGAATATGAAAAATATGTTTAATTTAGAAGATAAAGTTGCTGTTGTAACTGGTGCAGCTTCTGGACTAGGAAAAAGTGCAGCAATTATGTATGCCGAGTACGGAGCAGATGTAGCAGTTTTAGGTCTTAATAAGGAAGGATTAGACGCTACTAAAAGGGAAATAGAAAAATTGGGAAGAAAAGCTATAAGCATTGTTTGCGATGTTAGTGATGAAGAGAATGTTAAGGATGCTTTCAATGAAATAATGAATACTTTTGGTAAAGTGGATATTCTTCTTAATAATGCCGGTGTTGCAGTTCGTGGCGGAGTAGATACTTTAGAAGAAAGTGAATGGGACAAGTCATTTAATGTTAATGTTAAAGGAATTTACTTAATGAGTAAATATATTGTTCCTGTTATGAAAGAAAACAATTATGGTAAGATAGTAAATATATCAAGTGTAAATGCAATTATTGCTGATAAGAATGATTTATTTATAAGACATAGTTATAATGCCAGTAAAGCAGCAGTACTTGGGCTTACTAAAGGAATGGCTTGTAGTTATGCAAGATATGGAATAACTGTTAACGCTATTGGACCTGGATTATTTAAAACAGGAATGACTGAAAATACATTATTTAAATCAGTTGAATTTTTAAATGGATATAATACGGTTAACCCGACTTGTAGACCTGGAAGCGAAGGTGAACTAAATGGTACTATATTATTCTTATCTAGTGATGCTTCAAGTTATGTAGAAGGACAATTTATTGTAGTAGATGGTGGAATTACTTTAGTATAGAGATATCTTAATAGATATCTTTTTAAATACAAAAAAACACTTCATAATTGAAGTGATATTTACTTAATAATGGCGGAGCAGGAGAGATTCGAACTCTCGCACCAGTTTCCCGATCTACACCCTTAGCAGGGGCGCCCCTTCAGCCTCTTGGGTACTGCTCCATTACCAAGTTACTTCTATAGTTTATCATAAATAATTATATAATTCAATTGATTTTTTATTATTTCTATTAAAAAAATTAAAAAAGTAAAAAGACACCAAAACTAAGGTGTCTTATTTTTTAATTTTGAACAATTTCTCTTATCTTATTTATATTTTCATATTGAATAGTTTTATAATCACTTGATGAATCATTATTTGTTATCATTGAGTTAATATTAATTATTTTAGCACTATAATTATCATCAAGTTCATTCATAAAATCCGAATTTTTTTCAGTATCAAGTTTTAAAATACTTGAGTAGGTACCATTTTTAAATTTACTTTTAATATCGCTTTTTTCATTATTATTAATATTGTCTAAAGATATAACTTTGAAACCATAATTAGTTAAGTAATCAAACACATTGCTTTTAGTAATAATAGTATTTGAATTATTATCCTTGCTTTCTTTAGCAATGCTTCTTAACTCTGCATCCATCCAAGATATATCTTTGTATATTTCATCATAGTTTTTTTCAATACTGTTAAGAATAAACTCATTATCTATATATTCATTTAGTGATGCCTTAATATTTTTTGCAAGCATTAAGAAGTTATTTGGAGCAATCCATAATTCTTCTAGTTTATTATTATAACTAAGCCCATAAGATGCATCAATTATTTCTAATTTTTTATTTTTATTTAAAAATGATTTAGCTATTTCTTTTTCATTACCTAGTCCAATATAAACAAACATATTAACACTTGAATATTCTTTTATTTGCTTATCCGTAAGTTTATAATCATTTAAATCAACTCCATTAGGGTAGATACTTTTAACTACATTATTTTCTCCATATAATTTACTAGTAATATAAGTAATTGGATACACAGTAGTATAGATATTTACATTTTTACTAGATTCATCCTTTTTATTCATGCATCCACATAATAAGAGTATCATAAACAAACTTATAACTATTTTTATATTTTTCAATTAAATCACCTTATCCAACACTAATTTTACTATAATTTTCTCCTTTTGTAAAATACTTTTAAAACAAGACTTTTTTTGATATAATTATTAAGATGTACTAGTAAAAATATAGTTCGGAAGGAGAAAATATATATATGGAATTCTTAAAAAAATATGGAATAGATATAAATAATAAAACTTTATTAAATGAAGCACTTACTCATTCTTCTTATTCTAATGAACATAAAGGTATTAATAATTATGAAAGATTAGAATTTCTAGGAGATGCAGTACTTGAATTAATTATAAGTGAGTATCTATATAATAATTATAATCTAAAAGAAGGAGAAATGACTAAAGTAAGAGCAAGTTTTGTATGTGAAAAAGCTTTAGATAAATATTCTAGTGATATAGGGCTACATAAATATATAAAAGTAGGTATGGGTCAAATAAATAATATTAATGAAGCAATAGTGGCTGATGTTTTTGAATCTGTACTTGCTGTAATATATTTAGAAAAAGGATTTAATACTGCAAAAGAATTTATATATAAAATAGTTGTTCCTTATATAGAAAGTAATTATGATTTCTTAAGTGACTATAAAACTAAATTACAAGAACTAGTTCAAACTGATAAAAAATCTTTAACTTATGAAGTAGTTAAAGAAACAGGAGAAGCTCACAATAAAACTTTTTATGTTGAAGTTAAAATAAATGATATAGTGTATGGTAAGGGAAGTGGCCGTAGTAAGAAAGAAGCAGAACAAAATGCGGCTAGAGATGCGTTAAATAAAAGTGCAAGGTAGGATAGTATGTATTTAAAAAGTATTAAAATAGATGGATTTAAATCGTTTGCAGATAAAACAATCTTTGAATTAAAAGAAGGAATGACTGCGATAGTAGGACCCAATGGTAGTGGTAAAAGTAACATAGTAGATGCGATTAAATGGGTACTAGGAGAACAATCTGTAAAAGAACTTAGAGGTTCTAATAATATGAGTGATGTAATATTTTCTGGTACTGAGAAAAGAAGTCCTTTAAATAAGGCAAGTGTTACTTTGACTTTTGATAATAGTGATCACTATCTAAATAGCGAATTTAAAGAATTAGAAGTTAAAAGAACTGTATATAAAAGTGGTGAAAATGAATACTTAATAAATGGTAGTAAAGTAAGACTTAAAGATATTACTAATATGTTTATTGATAGTGGTGGTGGATTAGATGCCTTTAATATAATAAGTCAAGGTAGTGTTACTAATATAGTAAATTCTAAACCTTTAGAAAGAAGAAGCATATTTGAAAGTGCTGCTGGAGTACTTAAATATAAAAAGAGAAAAGAAGAAGCATTAAGAAAACTAGATAAGACTAAAGAAAACTTACTTAGAGTTAATTTAATTATAGATGAATTAAAAACTACTGTTGAGCCTTTAAAAGAACAGAGTGAACTTGCTAAGAAATATGTTAGTATTGAAGAAGAACTAAAAGGTCTAGAAATAGCACTTGCTAGTAAGGATATAACTGATATAAATAATAAATATAAATTACTTAAGAGTAAGAATGAAGAAATATTTGATTCTCTTGAAATGTTTAATAATAATTTAAATAACACTGAAATTGAAGAAATAAAAACAAAGAGTTTAAAAATAGATGAAGAAATAAATAATCTTAATCGCCAAATACTTGAATTAACTGAAGAAATATCTAAGTTAGAAGCTGAAAAGAATATTAACTTAGAAAGAAGTAAGTTTAAAGGTGATATAAGTGAATCTGAAAAACTTATAATAGACTTAAAGAGTGAAGAATTAAATGTAAAGAAAGATATTGAAGTAATAGAAAGCACTATTAAGAATAATCAAGATAGTCTAAATAAATATACTAAAGAATATAATGATTTACAAAATGAATTTAAATCATTAGAAATAAAGAAGAATTCTTTAAATCAAGAGTTAATTAAATATAATAAGGAACTTGGAATATTAGAAAATAGAAAAGATATTGTAGAAATGAATATTGAATCTAACGAAAGAGTACCTTATGCAGTTAAGAATATTCTAAATAATCCAAGACTTACTGGTATTCATGGAGTAGTTAATAGTTTAATAGAAGTTAAAGATGAATATTTACTTGCTACAGATACAATTCTTTCATCTAGTGGTAATTTCTTAGTTGTTGATAATGAAAAGTGTGCGAAGAGTGCTATTAACTACTTAAAAGATAATAAACTTGGTAGAGCTACATTCTTACCACTTAATATAATTAAATCTAAATATATTGATAATTCTACTTTAGATAGACTTAATCAAATAAACGGTTTTATTGGTATTATGAGTGATTTAATTAACTATGATAATTTATATACTAATATAATTACTAATTTAATGGGTAATGTTATTGTAGTTAAAGATATTGATAGTATGAATTTAATTAGTAAGATACTTGAGTATAAATATCGAGTAGTGGCACTTGATGGAAGTATAGTTCATGCTGGTGGTAGTATTAGTGGTGGTGTTAATACTAAGAAGAATATGTTTAGTAAAACAGAATTAATTAGTATTAAGAATAATATAGATATAGTAAAAGATAAAATAGACAAATTAAATAAAAATATTTTAGATATAGAAAATGATTATAATATTTTAAAAGATCAAATTAATAAAATATCCACTACTATTATCGAAGTTAAGAATACTATTATAATTGATATTAAAAATAAAGATAATTATCAAAATAAGTTAAATAATATTATAAGTGAAATTAATGGTATTAATGATATATCTAATAATAATTTAGATAAAGTAATAGAAAAGTTATTAGAAGAGTTATCTCACTTAAGAAAAGAATTGGAATTAAAAGAGATTGATTTAAATAATAAAAAAGATGAAAAGGATAATTTAAATAATCGTTTAAAAGAATTAGAAGGGGAATTATCTAAACAAAACAGTGAATATAGGTTACTTCAAGCTGAGTATAATAAGAATGAAGTAGAAATAGGTAAGATGGATGTTAAACTAGATAACTTATTACTTTTACTTAATGAAGAATATAATATTACTTATGAGTATGCACTAAATAATTATGAATTATCTATTGAAGAGAGTCTTGCTCGAAGTAAAGTATCCACTTTAAGAAGAGAGATGAAAAGTTTAGGTAATGTTAATTTAGGTAGTATAAAAGAATACGAAAGACTTAATACTAGATATGAATTCCTAACTAATCAAAAAAATGATTTAGAAGTATCTATGAGTAGTTTACTTGATATAATTAGTGAAATGGATGAAATAATGATAACTAAATTTAAAGATTCATTTAATAAGATTAGTGTTGAATTTACAAATGTATTTAAAACTATTTTTAGAGGTGGAACAGGTAAACTAGAACTAACTAATCCTGATGATTATTTGAATACAGGTATTGATATAATTGCAGTACCACCAGGAAAGAAGTTAAATAATACTCAAGCTTTATCCGGGGGAGAAAAATCTCTTACAGCAATATGTTTACTTTTTGCAATTCTTAATGTATCTACTGTACCATTTATTATTCTTGATGAAGTAGAAGCAGCACTTGATGAAGTAAATGTAGATATGTTTGGAGAGTACTTAAGTACTAAGAAAAAAGATAGTCAATTTATTCTTATTACTCATAAAAAGAGAATGATGGAATATGCTGATACTCTTTATGGAATTACTATGCAAGAGTTAGGTGTATCTAAAATAGTAGGAGTTAAATTAGAAGAAAATATTTAGGAGTTAATATGGAAGATAAAATAAAAAGAATGAAGGAATTAATTAAGATTCTTAATGAAGCATCTGTTTCTTATTATCAAAAAAGTATATCTATTATGACAGATTATGAATATGATAAGTTATATGATGAACTAGTTTTACTAGAGGGTGAAACTAATATGGTTTTATCTAATAGCCCTACTATTAATGTTGAACCTGAAGTATCTAGTGGGTTAAAGACAGTTGAACATCCTAGTCCGATGCTATCTCTAACTAAGACTAAAAGTGTAGATGAACTTTCTAGTTTTCTTAAAGATAAGGAAGGTCTTATTTCTTGGAAACTAGATGGACTAACAATAGTACTTACTTATGAAGGCGGAAAATTAATTAGTGGAGTAACTCGTGGTAATGGAATAATCGGGGAAGTTGTTACTGACAATGTTAAGCAATTTTCAAATATTCCCCTTACTATTCCATTTAAAGAAAGGCTTGTTTTACGTGGAGAAGCTATAATCAAGTATAGTGACTTTGAAAGAATTAAAAAAGTAAGTTTAGATGGAGATAAAGAATATAAAAATCCCCGTAACTTATGCAGTGGCTCAGTTAGACAATTAGATCCTAATATAACTAAGAAAAGACATGTTAATTTAATAATATTTGCTTTAATTGAAGCAGATAATAAAGAATTTAAATATAAGAGTGATGAATTTGAATTTTTAAAATCTCTTGGCTTTGATGTAGTAGAGTATTATAAAGTAGATAAAGATTCTATTTATGATAGAGTACTTGATTTTAAAACTAGAGTTGTAGATTATGATATTCCATCAGATGGCTTAGTACTTACATATAATGATATTAACTATGGATTATCTTTAGGAACTACTGCAAAGTTTCCTAAACACTCTATTGCATTTAAATGGCAAGATGAAACAGAAACGACTACTTTAAGAAGTGTTGATTGGCTAGTAAGTAGAACTGGTCTTATTAATCCAGTAGCAGTATTTGATCCAGTTGAATTAGTGGGAACTACTGTATCTCGTGCTAGCCTCCATAATGTTTCTATATTAAAAGAATTGAAACTTGGAATAGGAGATCAAATTAATGTCTATAAGGCTAATATGATTATTCCCCAAGTAGCAGAGAATCTTACTAAAAGTGATAACTTGGTTATTCCTGATAAGTGTCCAACTTGTGGATATGATGCAAAAATTATAGAAAATAATGACGCTAAGTTCTTGTATTGCATGAATGACTTTTGCCCAGGTAAACTTATGAAAAGGCTTAGTCTATTTGTAAGCAGAAATGCTATGGATATAGATGGAATATCAGATAATATATTAAATATTTTATTAGACGAAGGTATAGTTACTAATTATAAAGATTTATATCATTTAGATAGATATAAAGACACTATAATTAATATAGAAGGTTTTGGAATTAAATCTTATGAGAATATGATAAATTCTATTGAGAAATCTCGTGATGTTAAACTTGCTAATTTTATTTATGCTCTAGGTATACCTGATATAGGACTTAGTCGTGCTAAAGTTATTGCAAATGCTTATAATAATGATTTTGATAGAATATGTAATTTAACTCTAGAAGAATTAAGTGATATAGATGGAATAGGTTCAGTAGTAGCAGAGAAGTGGATTAGTGCTTTTCATAATAAAGATTTCTTAGAAGAATTAAATGAACTAAAAGATGAAATCCACCTTCACAAATCAACTACTAATGAAATTCTTTCTTTAAAAGATTTATCATTTGTAATCACAGGTACTCTAAATAATTTTGAGAATAGAGATGCTTTAGTAGAGTATATTGAAGATCATGGTGGTAAAGTAGTCGCATCTGTATCAAGTAATACTAGTTATTTAATAAATAATGATATTAATTCAACTTCTAGTAAAAATAAGAAAGCTAAAGAGTTAGATATTCCAATTATAACTGAAGAAGAATTAATAAAAATGTCTGAGTAAAAACAAAAATGCTAATTTTCTTAGCGTTTTTTTGATGTTTTAATTTCCCATAAGTACGCCATTAATCAATATAAATTAATTATTTTTGTCGAAAAAAGGCGAACTTTTTTTCTTGACTTTTGCTGCTTATTATTTTAGGGTATATAACCAAGCGAGCAGGTGTTGTGGCTTGTACCATCAAACTATCAGGGGGTTTTGGAACAATAGTTTTGATTCTGAACTGTGAGGAGGCGGTACGATGAAATTAAGGCTTAAATATAAGTTATTAAAAGTAGCCTTTTGGTTAGCCTTTTTGTATATACATTTAAGGTTAGTCAAAAAAGTCATCGACTTTTTAGTCGATAACTTATACACATTAATGGTATAAGTGAAACACACTTGCTCGCTATACCTAAATTAAGTATACACAAAAATATGTAAAATATCAACTATTTTTGTTGCAATTCATATTTGAATTTGATATGATTAATTTGATATTAAAAGAAGGTAAGCGTTCATATTTTGTACAAATTAATTCGCAACTATAATGTACAAAATAATTCGCGAATTTAAATTTTTAGCCCGAAAACATTTATAACTCTAGTTATAAAGTTCTCTCTCAGTTAAGAAAAATCACTACTGGGGGGGGGGCAAGAAACAAACTGAAGTATATAGAATATTTAAAGGCTAGAAATAGTCTTTTTTTAGTATTTAGAAAAGGTTAGGTTAAATATGAAAAAGCTAGAAAAAAAACAACTTATAGTTGTAGCACTTGCTTTTGCATTATTATTACTAATAGGTGGAACATATGCATACTTT
>CAKOMQ010000024.1 GCA_934096715.1 uncultured Bacilli bacterium | reverse complement strand
TAAAATAATTGACTAATATTTATTATCTGATAAAATTAAATTAAATGGTGCGGTTGAAATTACAATATAAAAAAAAAGCAGTTATGCTGCTTTTTTTGATAATGTTCTAGCTTCTCTAGCACTTGTAATTACTTTTATACCATTAATTGTTTTCTTTTGTAAATTTGGTTTTTGTGTTCTTTTAGTAGCGTTTAATGCGTGACTTCTTAAATTACCTGATAAAGGTTTTTTTGTTGTTGCTTTTTTAGCCATAATCTCACTCCTTCTTTTTTCTACTTAAAAACAATACCATAATTTTTAACGGTTGTCAAATAATTATATGAATTTACCCATAATAATAGAAAAATAACTTTATTTAAGATATAATTAAATAGGGGAGATAATTACATGAATACAAGTATTAATATAAAAACTGATTACTCTTTGGGAGAAAGTCTAATTAAAATTGATGATTTAATTCTTTTTTGTATTAAAAATAATATTCGTACTTGTAGTATATGTGATAAAAATTTATTTGGTATTATTGAATTTTATAAAAAATGTAAATTAAATAATATTAAGCCTATTATCGGTTTAGAAATAAATATTAAAAATAATATAATATATTTGTATTGTCAAAACTATCAAGGCTATAAAAATTTGCTTAAAATAAATAGCTTGATATATACGGATATAGATATTTCTGATATTAAAGATTATTTAAATGATATTCTTGTCGTAATTCCTTATAAATATAGAAGTTTTAAAGCTATTTTAAATAATTATACAAATAATATTTATATTGGTTATGCAAACGAAGATGAATATAACTCCATAAATGATAAATTAGTATATGCAAACGAAGTAAGGATGTTTAATAAAGATGATTTTAAATATCTAACTGTTTTATATGAATTAAATGGTCTAATAGATTATCCTAGTGAAAATTGCTATCTAGAAAAGAATAGTTTTGATAATAGAGAATTTACTGATTTAATTAATATTGAAATTCCTTTAAATCAAAAATATATTCCTGTATTTGATAAGAATAAAGATTCAAATAGTTATCTAGATACACTTGCACACTTTGGGCTTAGTAAAAGATTAAAGGGGGTAAGTAATAAAGAATATTTAACTAGACTTGAATACGAACTTCGAGTTATTAAAGAAATGGGTTTTGTAGACTATTTCTTGATTGTTTATGATTACGTTTTATATGCTAAAAAAAATCATATTTTAGTAGGTCCAGGTCGTGGTAGTGCCGCAGGAAGTTTGGTGTCATATTCTCTAGGAATAACAGATATAGATCCAATTAAATATGATCTATTATTTGAGCGTTTTTTAAATCCAGGAAGAGTAAGTATGCCAGATATTGATATTGACTTTGATAATACTAAAAGAGATCAAGTTATTGAGTATGTTAAAAATAAATATGGGAAATTTTCAGTAAGTGGTGGAATAACTTTTTCAACATATAAAACTAGACTTGTTTTAAGGGATATTGCTAAGTATTTAAATATTAATGAAAGTTTATTTGAAAACTTTTATAAGGTAATAAATAAAGATTTAAATTTACGTGATAATTTAAATGATATAAACATTAAAAATTATGTAAATGATTATCCAGAAATCAAGAAGTTATATGAAATAAGTATGCATCTAGAAGGTTTAAAAAAGAATATTAGTTCTCATGCTGCTGGAATAGTTATAGCAAGTAAACAATTAGATGAAATAATTCCTATGTATATAAATAATGATGAAATACTTACTGGTGTTACAATGGATTATTTAGAAGATTTAGGCCTATTAAAAATGGATTTTCTAGGTTTAAAGAATTTAAGTATAATTGATAGGATTCTAAATAAAATAGATAATTTTAAATTAAAAGATATAGATTTAGAAGATCCACAAGTATATGACTTATTTTGCAATTCGTTTACTGATGGTATATTTCAATTTGAAACACCAACATTCAAAAAAGCACTAAAAAAAATAGAACCAAGATGTTTTAATGATTTAATCGCGGCGATTGCTCTTGTAAGACCCGGCCCTAGCAAAGAGTTAAATACTTATATTAGAAGAAAACATAATCGTGAAAAAGTTACATATTATACTGATAACTTAAAAGATATCTTAAAAAGTACTTATGGAGTAATTATATATCAAGAACAGGTTATTATGATTTTGAATAGAATGGCTAACTTTACTAATAGTGAAGCTGATAACATAAGAAGATCTATGAGTAAAAAGAAAAAAGAAGTAATAGAAAGCTTAAGAAATGAATTTATAAAAAGAAGTGTTGAAAATGGTTATAGTATAGATGTTAGCGAAAATGTTTATGACCATATTCTAGAATTTTCTGGTTATGGATTTAATAAAGCTCATTCGGTTTCTTATGCCCTTGTGTCATACCAAATGGCTTATTTGAAAGTTCATTATAAATATCTTTTTATCTTCACATTACTTGACGATGTTAAAGATAAAAAAGTATTAAAAAATTATTTAAATGAAATTAGAAATGATAATATACTACTTGTTAAACCTTCATGGAATTATTCTACTAATGAATATACTATTAATAATAAATATATATACTTACCATTTAAATTAATAAATGGTTTAAATAAAATAGATATTGATAAGATTTTAGAAGAAAGAAGTAAAGGAAAGTTTACAAGTGTTTATGATGTGTTTAAAAGAACGTCTGCTTTTTTAAATGAAAAGACTTATGAATTATTGATTAAGGCTGACATGTTTAAAGAATTTAAGTACAATATTAATACGCTTCTTAATAACTTAGAAAACTTAATTAATTATGGACTATTATCTAAAGATATAGATGACGTAATTGAGCCAGTTATAGTAGAATACCCAGAATTAGAAGAATTTGATTTAAGAAAAAATGAGTATAGTGTCTATGGTATGTATATTAGTAACCATCCCGCTAGTAAAGTAACTGATGAAAGTGTAGTGAAAATTGCAAATGTTAACAGGTTGCTCTTCAAAAAAATTAAAATAGCAGTTATAATAGATAGAGTTAAAGTTATTAAAACAAAGAATAATGAAGAAATGGCGTTTGTCGGAGTTAGTGACGAAACTGGATTTATGGAAGTTGTTTTATTTCCAAAAATAATGTACTTAATAGATAAAATAAAAATTGGTAATTTAGTTATTATTTATGGAGAAGGCCGAAAAAGATTTGATAAAATAGATTTTGTTGTTTCCAACATAGAAGAGGTAAAAAATGGATGAATTAAAGAGATTTTTTGACAGTATAAAATTTGATATAACCAATGATTTTAATAATGCTGATATTCTAAAAGTAGTATATTCTAAGAAAAATAAAAATTATAATGTTCATATTAAGTTAGATAATATTCTTGATATAGATGTAGTAGATAGTCTATTAAAATCTTGTGAAAATAAAATAAATGGTGTTGATGAATGTATGGTTACTCTAAATTATACTAATCAAGATAATAAAGATATAATTAAGTATGTTAACAAATATTTAGAGATACTTGTGTTTGAACATCCATCCCTTATGGGTTTAATTGGATCCTTAACTAAATTAGAAGATGATACCTTATATTTTAATGTTTCTAGTCTAAATGAGAAAAATAACTTAGAATATCGAACTAGTGAATTAAATGAATTTTTAAATAAGTATTTTATTAAAAGTCTTAATTTAGAAGTAATACTTGATGATGATTTAGTTAATGATGTTAAAAAGGAAATTGATGAATCTAAAGTATTAAAGAAGGAAGTAAAAGAAACTAGCGAAAAAAATGATAACATTTTAGTAGGTTTTCATCGTGATGGAAAAGTAACAGAAATAAGAAACATCATGGGAGAAGAAAAAAATGTTATTATTGAAGGTTTTGTTTTTGGTGTTGAAACACTAGAAAGGAAAGGACAAAAAGCAACTGTTTATATTGCTAATATAAAGGTAAGTGACTATACAGATTCTTTCTTAGTTAAATGTGTTAAATTTGATCCAGATGAATTTAAACCTGTTAAGAAAATAAAAAATGGTACATGGCTAAGAATTCAAGGAAATACAGAAATGGATAATTATCTTCATCAAATCGTATTGGATGCTAAAAACATTGAAATTATTAAAAGTAAAGATAGTAATATAGAAGATAACGAAGAAGAAAAAAGAGTCGAGTTACATGTTCACACTAAAATGAGTCAAATGGACGGAGTAGTGGACGCTAAAGAACTTGTTAAATTTGCCCGAAAACTTGGGCATAAAGCTGTTGCCGTAACCGATCATAACTGTCTTCAAGCATATCCAGATTTATATCATGCTGTTACCGATATGAATAAAGGAATTGAAGATGAAAAAGATAAATTTAAAGTTTTATATGGTAGTGAGATGAGTATTGTTAATAATACTAATGATATTATTTATAACTTAAAAGATTATCATTTACTTGATCAAGAATATGTTGTATTCGATACTGAAACAACTGGTTTTACTCCTTATCATGATCAAATGATTGAAATTGGAGCCGTTAAAATAAAAAATGGTGTTATAACTGATCGATTTGATGAATTAATTAATCCTTTTAGACCACTTCCTAAAAAAATTGTTGAATTAACTAACATAACAGATGAAATGTTAGAAGATAAAGATACTGAAGAAAATGTTACTAAAAGATTTATTGATTGGGCAGGGGATTTACCTATGGTTGCTCATAATGCTAAATTTGATATTGGATTTATTGAAGCTGCTTATAATAAATATAACTTTGGAGAATTTAAAAATACTGTTGTAGATACTATGAGTATTGCTCGTATGCTTTATCCTGGTTGGCGTAATCATAAATTATCTACATTAGTTAAAATGTTAGAAGTTCCTTGGGATGAATCAGAACACCACAGGGGAGATTATGATAGTGAAGGAACTGCAATTGGATTTTATAAAATGTGTAAAACTCTAGATTCTCGTAATATAGAAACTACAACTAGATTATATAATGAAGTAGATATGGAAGAATTAATTAAGTTTGCAAGACCATTTCATATGAGTGTTATTGCTACTAATAAAGTGGGCTTAAAAAACTTATTTAAACTAACTAGTTTTGCTAATACAGATTATCTATATAAGAATAGTGATCCTAAACTACCTAGAAATATACTTGATGAGTATCGTGAAGGTTTACTATTTGGTAGTGGATGTGTTAATGGAGAAATATTTAATGAAGCTTTTACTAAAGAAGATGAAGAACTAGCTAAGATGATGCAATATTATGATTATATAGAAGTTCAACCACCGGAGTGTTACTCATATTTAATTAATACTGATGATAATCGTATAAATTCTATGGCTGATATACTTGCTCATTTATCTAAGATTATAAGAGTAGCAAATGACGCAGGAGTAATGATTTGCGCAACTGGAGATGTTCATCATTTAAAGAAAGAAGATAAAATATATCGTGATATCATAATTGCTCAAAAGACTAATGGTAAACTTCATCCACTTAATCGTGCAGGGCTAACTCCACCAGATATGCATTTTTATACAACTAGTGAGATGTTAGATGCATTCTCATTTGTCGATGAAAAAATGAGACATGAAATAGTTATAGATAATCCAAATAAAATAGCAGATAAATGTGAAATTATTGAAGTAATAATTGAAACGGGTGGAGTACCATTCTCTCCGGTAATTGAAAATTCTAAAGAAATAGTTAAGAATATGGTTTATGATAAGGCTTATGAACTATATGGGGATCCACTTCCAGAATTAATAAGTAATCGTATTGAACAAGAATTAAAAGGTATTATTGGTGGTGGGTTTGATGTTATATATTTAATTGCTCAAAAACTTGTTAAGAAAAGTAATGATGATGGATTTTTAGTTGGATCTCGTGGTAGTGTTGGTTCATCTTTTGTAGCTACAATGATGGGTATAACTGAGGTTAATCCATTACCTAGTCATTATAGATGTCCTAAATGTAAACATAGTATCTTCAAAGATGATGATGGAATAGATTTAGCAATTAATTATGGTATAGGATTTGATCTTCCTGATAGAGATTGTCCTAAATGTGGTACTAAAATGATTAAAGATGGAGAAGATATGCCATTTGCAACTTTCTTAGGATTTAATGCTGATAAAGTACCTGATATAGATCTTAACTTTTCTGATTTAAATCAAGCTGCAGCTCATGAATATACTAAAGTACTATTTGGAGTGGATAATGTTTATCGTGCTGGTACAATTGGTACGGTTGCTGATAAAACTGCTTTTGGTTTTGTTAGAGGCTATTGTGAAAAGTTTAATATTTCTATGCGTAATATTGAAGTTGAACGTATCGCAATGGGTTGTACTGGAGTTAAAAGAACTACTGGACAACACCCAGGTGGTATAGTAGTTATTCCTGGTTATATGGATGTATTTGATTTTACTCCATATCAATATCCTGCTGAAGATATGGATGCAACATGGAGAACTACACACTTTGATTATCATGCAATTGATCAAGATGTTTTAAAACTAGATATTCTTGGACATACTGATCCAACTCAATTAAGAATGCTTCAAGACTTAACAGGAATGGATGTTAAAACAGTACCATTCGATGATAAAGAAACTATGGGTATATTCTTATCTCCTAAACCACTTGGAGTAACTCGTGAACAAATCTTAAATGATACAGGTACACTAGGAGTTCCCGAATTTGGTACACCATTTACAATTGGAATGCTTAAAGATACTAAACCAACAACTTTCTCGGAACTTATTAAAATATCTGGTCTATCACATGGAACCGATGTTTGGCTTGGTAACGCTCAAGAATTAATTCGTAAGAATATTGTACCATTTAAAGAAGTTATTGGTTGTCGTGATGACATCATGGTATATTTAATTCAAAATGGTATGGAACCTTTAAAAGCATTTAAGATAATGGAATTTGTCCGTAAAGGAAAAGCTAGTAAAGATCCTGAAACATGGGCAGGACATGTAGAAACAATGAAAGAAGCTGGTATACCAGATTGGTATATTGGAGCATGTCAAAAAATTAAATACATGTTCCCTAAAGCTCATGCGGCTGCATATGTTATGAGTGCTTTCCGTATTGCATGGTTTAAAGTACATAAACCTGCTGAATATTATGCTTCTTATTTCTCTACTAGATTTACTGATTTTGATTTAGAAGCAATGGTTAAAGGATATGATGCGATTAAAGCTCGTATGAGTGAAATAGTTGCTAAAGGACATGAAGCTACTAACAAAGAATTAAGTGTTTTAGAAACATTAAAATTGGCTCTAGAAGCAACTGCTAGGGGATTTAAATTTGGTAATATAGATATTGATAAAAGTGATGCTAAAAATTATATAATTGCAGAAGATGGTAAGACATTAATTTCTCCTTTTAGAACATTAGATGGCCTAGGAGATGCTGTTGCTAATCAAATAGTTAAAGAAAGAGAAAAAAAGCCATTTTACTGTATTGAAGACTTCCAAACAAGGGGAAGAGTTAATCAAACAACAATTCAAAAGTTAAGAGAGCTAGGGGTATTTAATAATTTACCAGAGAGTGCTCAATTAAGTTTATTCTAATATAAAGGTGTGATAAGATGAATAATTTTGTTCCAGATATGTACTATGAAAATGTATTTACAATAGATTATAACAAATTAAAAAAAATAGGTATCAAGTGTTTATTATTTGATTTAGATAACACTATCTGTAGTTATGAAAAGAATGAACCAGATAAAAAAATAAAAGAATTATTTTATGAATTAAGTAAAGATTTTAAATTAATAATTATTAGCAATAATAAAAAAGATCGAGTAAGACCATTTAAAGAAAAATTGAACGTAGATTCATCTTATAGTAGTATGAAACCTATGAAGAAAAAATATATTAAAATAATGAATTTATATGGTTTTAAAGATCAAGAAATAGCATGTATAGGAGATCAATTAATTACTGATATATATGGCGCTAATAGACTAGGACTTACAAGTATTTTAGTTAATCCAATAAGTCCTAATGAACCACTTAAGACTAGATTTAATCGTATGTTAGAAAAAAAAATAATTAAAAAGCTAAGCAAAAAAGGAATAGATGTTAAGGGAAGTGAAGTATGAAAAAATGTATAGGATGTGGAGTAACTTTACAAGACAAAGACTTAAATCTACCTGGATATACTCCTAATATAAATAAAGATTATTGTATGCGTTGTTTTAAAACTATTCACTATGGTAAGAGTAGTGATGTTACTAATATGAATAATGATTTAATAATAAAAAAAATAAATCTTCTTAATTACTATACATTTTTAATAACTGATCTTATTAATTTAGATGAATCTATTAAAATATATAAAAGTATTACTACTAAGAAAATATTAGTTATAAATAAAATAGATCTTCTACCTAATAATACTAATCTTCATCATTTAGAAGATAATATTAAAAAATCATATAATATTGAAGATATAATTTTAATAAGTGGTTTATATAAAGATAACTTAAATAAAATAATTGATTATATAGAAGAGAAAAAATATGTTACTTTTGCAGGATTAACTTCTAGTGGTAAATCTACTTTAATAAATAAATTATTAGATACATCTCTTACTACTAGTAAATTTAATAATACTACTTTAGATTTTATTAAATTAGATTACTTAGATTATACTATTTATGACACTCCTGGTTTAATAGTTAATACAGATTCTTTAGATAATATTAATTATAAGTTAATTAAGAATAAACCAGGAATTAGATTACTTATAAAAGATTATATATTAGATATAGATTCTTGTGTTGGATTAACTTTATATATAAATGGAAAATATAAAGTTGTTACTAAAAAGAATAATGAAAACTTATTTAATAGTTATGATTTAAATGGATATAAAGATATTATCTTACCAGGTATTGGATTTATATATATAAAGAATAATACTAAAGTTATGTCCAATAAAGAACTAGTTATTAGAAAGTCTATAATAGGTGGAAAATGAGTGTTATAAGAGAAATGAGTGAAAATCTAGCTAATAAGATAGCAGCTGGTGAAGTAATAGAAAAATGTTCAAGTATTGTAAAAGAATTAGTTGAAAATAGTATAGATGCTAAAAGTACTAATATTAAAGTAGAATTAATTAAGGGTGGATTAGAAAAAATTACTGTTATAGATAATGGTATTGGTATGGATAAGGAAGATAGTCTACTATGCTTTAAAAGTCATGCTACTAGTAAAATCTATAAAGATGATGATTTGTATTTTATTAGTACTTTAGGTTTTAGAGGTGAAGCACTACCAAGTATTGCATCAGTTTCTGAAGTTACTCTTACAACTAGTAAAGGTATGGCTGGTACTTTTGTAAAAATAAAGGGTGGTAATATTCTTGAAACTGGTTTAAGTGATGCTAGAATTGGTACTAAAATAGAAGTTGAAAATATTTTTTATAATACACCTGCTAGACTTAAGTATTTAAAAAGTGAAAATAGTGAACTATCAAGTATTGTGAATTTTATTGAAAAATTAGCTTTATCTAAACCAGATATTAGTTTTACTCTTACAAATAATTCTAATGTAGTAGTGAGAACTACTGGTAGTAAAGATTTACTTAAAACTATTCATGAGATATATGGTAGTAGTATTTCTAGTAAAATGATCAAAGTATATGGTATAGATGATGATGCAGAAATAAGTGGCTATATTTGTAAACCAGAGATACTTAAATCTAATCGTAACCATATGATAACAATTGTTAATGGTCGAGTAGTTCGAAATATAGATGTTAATAAAGCTATAAATGATGCTTATTATACTTATAAACCTGTTGATAAATATCCAGTAGTAGTTCTTAATATAGAAATAGACCCAACCCTTCAAGATGTTAATATTCATCCTACTAAACAAGATATTAAAATAAGTAAAATAAATAATCTATGTACATTAATTTATAATACTATTAAAGATGCTTTATACAAAGAATTATTAATCCCAGATGCTATACCTGAATTAAATAGTTATGATAAAGAACCTAAATATATAGAAAATACTTATAATAAAGAAGAACCTACTATAGAAAAACATCTAAATAATTCTTTTGTTCAAACAGAAATGGATTTAAAAGAGAAAACTATAATTAATAAGAATGAACAAATAAAAAGTTTAGTATTGTATCCAGTTGGATTATGTCATGGTACATACATAGTTGCTGAAAATGATGAAGGTGTCTATCTAATTGACCAGCATGCTGCTCAAGAAAGAGTTAATTATGAAAAGTATTTAAATGCTTTAAAGAATGAGGATGTTCATACTATTAGTATGTTAATTCCAATTACGATTGAACTATCTAGTAGTGACTATGTTACTTTAAAAGAGAAGATGGATATACTTACTAATATGGGATTTAAAGTAGAAGAATTTGGCATAAATACTATTGTTATAAAAAGTCATCCATTTTGGTTAAAAGAAGGTTATGAAGAAGACCAAATAAGAAAAATAGTTGACTTAGTTATAACTATGAAGGAATTTGATATAGTTAAGTTTAGAGAACATGTCGCTATAACTCTTGCTTGTAAAATGGCCATTAAAGCTAACGACCATATATCACATATTCAAATGGAAGAGTTATTAAATAATTTAACTAACTGTGATAATCCTTATAACTGTCCTCATGGAAGACCTACTATAATAAAATTTAGTATTTATGATTTAGAAAAAATGTTTAAACGTGCAATGTAGGATGAAGAAATGAATTATAGTGGTATATTACTAGGAGCATCTATAGCTATAAATATTATTGGTATAATTATTACTGTAAAAGATATGAGTAAACTTAAGTAATTTGCTTATTTAGAACTTTTATATTATAATTTTGTTTAGGTGATGAATATGTTAAAAGAATTTAAAGAGTTTATTTCAAGGGGTAATGTTCTTGACTTAGCAGTTGGTGTAATAGTTGGAGCAGCTTTCTCAAATATAGTCACATCACTTGTTAATAATATTTTTACTCCAATTTTAGGTGTATTTTTTGGGGGAATAGATTTTTCTTCATTAAAGTTTACAATTGGAGATGCAAGTATTATGTATGGTTCATTTATTCAAAGTGTTATTGATTTCTTAATAACTGCAATATGTATTTTCATAATTGTAAAAATTGTTAATAAAATTAATAATGATCTTCATAAACTAACTAAAAAAGAAGAAGAAGATAAAAAGGAAGAAGAACCAGTTGTAAGTGAAGATATAAAATTACTTACGGAAATTAGAGATTTATTAAAAAATAATAAATAGAAAGGATTATTATGGGAGCACAAATATTATATTTAATAATTGGTCTTGTTATAGGTATTATTATTGGGTTCTTAATTGCTAGAACTCTTATGAAAAAATACTTAACAAAGAATCCACCAATTAATGAGAAAATGATCGAAGCTATGATGAGTAGTATGGGCAGAAAGCCTAGTCAAAAACAAATTAATCAAGTTATGGCTCAAATGAATCGTTTTAAATAAGAAGCATTTTATTGAAGTGCTTTTTTTATCTTATAGGAAAGTTAAAATAATACACAAAAATACTAGACAAGATAAAATATGTGTGGTATATTATAGATACGTAAGAGAGATCTTACTTAGTTAAAAAAGCTGGTGATTCCCACCAAAATGTAAGAGGAACCTAAAAAAGCGGCGATTCCGGCCATTAACAGGAACCGAAAAAAGCGGCGATTCCGGCCATGACAGGAACCTAAAAAAGAAACTAGAGAGCTCACTCTGGTTTTAATTTTCTCTGTAGCAGTAAAAAATATTTCTGAAAGGAGTTAAAATGGAAAAATTGGTTTTGGTTAGGTTAGATGCTGATTATTGTAATTACTTAAGACAATTTGATAATATTGTACCATATAATTATAATGAAAAGGAATTAAGGCCTTATGTAGGTGTTTTATTTAAAGTTAAAGATTTTTATTATTATGCACCACTTACTAGTCCTAAAAAGAAACATATTGAAATGCACTCAACCTTAGACTTTCTAAAGATTGATAATGGTATTTTGGGGGCTATTAACTTTAATAATATGGTGCCTGTATTAGAAAATAATGTAGAAATACTTAATTTAGAAATATATAATATTAATAAAATTGAAATTAGATATTGTAAATTATTAAGAAAACAATTATATTGGCTAAATCGTAATGATACTCAAGTTCGTAATAGAGCTAAAACTATGTATCAAAGATATATTAATGATAAATTAAGTCCTAATATTAGAAAAAGATGTTGTAACTTTAAGTTATTAGAAGAAAAATGTCTTGAGTATAATAAAAACATAGTTAAAGAAATTGTAAACAATTAGTAAAAAAGTAGCATTATTGCTATTTTTTTTGTATAATTAGTTAGAGGTGAAATGAAAAAAATGAAAATATTATCAGTAAATGCAGGTAGTTCTTCATTAAAGTTTAATGTAATTGAATTACCAGAAAGAAAGGAATTAATTAGCGGATATTTCCAAAAAGTTGGATTAAGTGATAGTTTTTATACACTTAAAATTAATGGAGAAAAATTAACTAAAGAAAAAAGTTTAAACAATCATTTAGACTGTGTTGAAACTTTAAAAGATGAATTATTTGAAAATAATATTATTGAGTCTTTAGATGAAATAGATGGTGTTGGACATAGACTAGTTCATGGTGCTGACAAATTTAAAGAAAGTGTTTTTATTACTGAAGAAGTATTAAAAGAATGTGAAAAATTTAATGATTTAGCGCCACTTCATAATCCAGCTATGTTATCATGTGTAAGAGCATTCATGGAAGCAATGCCAGAAACTCCAATGGTTGCAGTTTTTGATACAGCGTTCCATCAAACTATGGAACCAACTGAATATATTTATCCAGTTCCATATGAATGGTATACAAAATATGGAGTTAGAAAATATGGCTTCCATGGTACAAGTCATAGATATATTGCCAAAACTACAAGTGAATTATTAAATAATGATAATTTAAAAATTATATCTTGTCATATTGGTAGTGGAGCAAGTATATGTGCTATAAACGCTGGTAAGGTTGTTGATACATCAATGGGATTCTCACCACTTGCTGGATTAATGATGGGTACAAGAGTTGGTGACTTTGATGCAAGTATTATTCCATTTATTATGGAAAAAGAAAATAAAACAGTTGAAGAAGTATTTAATGACTTAAATAAAAATAGTGGATTCTTAGGAGTAAGTGGAGTTAGTAGTGACTCAAGAGATATCGAAGAAGGAATCAAAAATGGTAATGAAAGATGTAAACTTGCTCAAGATATGTTCTGCCAAAGAGTAGCTAATTATATTGCAATGTATAATAATATTTTAGATGGTGCTGATGTAATTGTATTTACTGCAGGACTTGGAGAAAATAGTATCGATACAAGAATAAATATTGCAGGTCGTATTAAATCTTTAGGAGTTACTATTGATTTAGAAAAGAATAATGTACGTGGTAAAACTACTTTAATAAGTGGAGAAGATAGTAAGATTCCTATGTATGTTATTCCAACAGATGAAGAGTTAATGATTGCTCTTGATACAATGGAAATTATTACAAAATAAATAATAGAACGAAGGTATAAATATGCACAATTTAAAAGGACTTTATAAAGCTATAAAAGAATATGATGAAATAGTTATTGCAAGGCATGTCGGACCAGACCCTGATGCTTTATGCAGTCAAATTGCACTTAGAGACTCTATTTTAGCAACGTTTCCTGATAAGTATGTTTATGCAGTGGGAGCAAGTGTTGCTAAGTTTAAATGTTTTGGAATTTTAGATAGGGTTGATTATAGTAATTTAAATAATCCTTTATTAATTGTCTTAGATGTACCTAATATGAATAGAATAGATGGTATTGATAATTTAGAATATGACGCTATTATGCAAATAGATCATCATCCTAAAGAAGATATTAAAGCTAAGTATGAATGGGTAGATATAAATAAATCCAGTACATGTCAAATGGTAGCAGAGTTACTCTTAGAAACAAAATTAAAGATAACTAAAAGAGTTGCTGAAAACTTATTTCTTGGAATAGTTAGTGATAGTGAAAGATTCTCTTTAAAGAATACAAGTATATCTACATTTGAAACTACCAAAAGACTACTAGATGTATCTAAAATAGAATTTGTTAATTTATTTGATAAGTTATATATGAGACCACTTTCTGAACATAAATTTATTGCTTATATTACTAATAATTTAGTAGTAGATGAAAATAAATTTGCTAGTATTATAATTACTGATGAAGTACTTAAAGAATTTGGAGTAGATGCATCAACTCCATCTAATTTAATTAATCAATTTAACTTTATAGAAGACTTTTATGTTTGGTGCTTTGCTACTGAAGATAAAAAGAATAATCAATATAAAATAAGTATTAGAAGTAGGGGACCAGTTATTAATAAGATAGCTAATAAACATAATGGTGGTGGTCATAATTTTGCAAGTGGAGCAAGAATTAAGACCAGAGAAGAAGTACTAGAGTTATTTAATGATTTAAGTGGAGCTTGTCGTGAATATGAAGATAGTAAACTATAAAAAGAAAAACTCAAACAGTTATAAAATAACACTTTCAAGTGGTGAAAGTGTTATTTTGTATGAAGATATAATTTTAAAGTATAATCTTCTATTAAAAAAAGAAATATCTGATAATGATTTAAAAGGAATAACTAAAGATAATGAAAAGTACTTTGTTTATTATGATAGTTTAAAATATATTACTAAGAAACTTAGAACTGAAATAGAACTAAGAAAGAAATATAAAGATTATCCTTCTAATTGTATAGATTATTCTATTAATAGATTAAGAAGCGAAGGTTATCTAAATGATTCATTATATATAAAATCTTTTATTAATGACTCAATTAACTTAAAAATGGATGGACAAAATAAGATAAAAAATAATCTAATTAAACTAGGACTTAAAGAAGAAGATATACTAGATTACTTAGATACTATAGATAACTCTATATGGCTAGAAAAAATAAATAAAATAATAAATAAAGAAATTAAAAATAATAAAAAATATTCTGGTTTATATTTAAAAAATAGAATATTTAGTAATTTAAAAAATCTAGGCTATTTTGATAAAGATATTGTAAGTATACTAAATAATTATACTTTTCAAGTAGATGAAAGTATTTATGAAAGAGAAAAAGAGAAGGCAATAAACAAGTATAAAAGAAAATATCGAGGTAAAGAACTAGAAATGAAAGTTAATAATTACTTATATACTCATGGTTTTAGAGAGTATTAATTATACATTTATTTATGTAAAATATTAACTATTTTGTTGCAATTCATAATCAAATTTGATATGATTATCTTGATAGTAAAAGAAGATAATTGATATTAATTTTAGCCCGAAATTTTT
>CAKOMQ010000023.1 GCA_934096715.1 uncultured Bacilli bacterium | reverse complement strand
GCAACTAGTGATAAGACAGGGGCTAAGGTAACAGGTAAAGCAAACAACTTAGGAAATCCAACAATGCAAATTAAAACATCTAAGTTATATCTTAATTTAGATGCAAATTTAATGAGTCAAGCAAATGCAGGAAAGACTTATTATGCTAATGAAAACGAGAGTGGACTAGCACTAACTACTAATCCAAATTACACATTAGCAACAGCAAGTTTACCAGAAGGAGATGAAGCACTAGATTGTACTTATAATTATAAGGTAACAGCAACTGTTACAACTCCAATAACAGATAACTCAGACTCAGATGTAAAAGTAGTAGTTGGAGATAAGACAATGACTCTTAAGGAATTAACTACTGCAGGAACAACTGGTATCATAGTAAGCGGAGAAATCAAAAATTTAACAAAAGGACAAAGTGTATCAATACCACTAACAAGTAGTGTAACAAATACAGCAACTACTCAAGATAAATTAGTAGGTAATTCATACACAATAAAAATAGAACCATATACAAGTGGAGATAAAAAAGCGTTCTCATGTAAATTAAGATATAAAATTGATAGAACAAAAACACTTGCGCAAAATTTAGTTGATAGTGGATGGTTATGGCAAAGTAATTTAGAAGGAGATGGCTATAGATATACAGGAAGTGGTGCAGTAGGAACTAGTACAAACCCAAATAACTTTATCTGTTTTGGTACAACAGATAAATCTGCTTGTACAGCAAATCAAGATAAATACATGTATCGTGTATTAGGAGTATTCTCAGATGCAAATGGAAATAACCACGTTAAACTAATTAAATATAAACAATTATTTTCTACAACATGGAACTCAACAAATGCTGATGTAAATTGGGGAGATAGTACATTATATGCAAGTTTAAATGGTGCTGGATTCCTAACAAATACAACATACGATTATTTACAAAACACAACATGGTTAAATAAAATAGAAAACTGGACATGGAGCGCAGTAAATACAAAAACATATGAAGATGACACAACTAATCCAAATTATTATTATTCAACAACAAAAGGAATCTATTTAAATGAGATGCATAAAACATCATCAGAAGCTCTATGTAAGAATGGTGGACAAACAGCAATAAATTGTAATCGAGGAGTATGGACAAATCCTACAGCAAAAATAGGCTTAATGTATGCAAGTGATTATGCATTGTCATTAGGGTCAAGTGCTTTAGCATTAACAGTATCAACAAATTATTCAACATTAAAAACAGGATGGATGCACCAAAGCAATAATGATACAACGAAGTCTAGTTATGAATGGACGCTTTCTCGTTATGGGGTTCATATTAGTACCAACAATGCGTGGTCTGTCTATAGCGATGGTCCCGTGCGCAACTATCGCGTGGAAAGTTCTAATGCCGTACGCCCAGTCTTCTATCTTACATCGAATCAAGCAATTTTGGGCGGAAATGGGTCACTTGACGATCCGTTCATGATCCAATAGTAGTATGGGTCTCGTTAACTTAACTGTGTCTCGTATAAAAGATACTATAGAGTTTTATATAGAAAGTTATAAATATTTTAAAGATAAAAAGTTATAATTTTAAAATATTTATGGCTCTTTTTATTGACGAAAATAACCGGCAAAATAACCGGCAAAATACTAGGTAAATTGAAAATTATATAAAGTGTACACAGAAAAAAGGAACCGTAGCGCCTTTTTCCCCGAGTATGTCCGGGATTTAATTACATAAATGTCTTATTATCTTTTTGGGATTATATAAGTATGTAACAGGTTAGTTAGTCTTGTAAAATAAGAGATAAAATTGTATAATAAGTTAGATTAATATGAAGAGATGTGAAGTAGACAGAAAAAGATTAAGTCCTATGATGGTTCAATATATGAAAATAAAAGATGAGTATGAAACTGAACTTTTATTTTTTCGACTTGGGGATTTTTATGAATTATTTTTTGAAGATGCAGAATGTGTATCAAGAGAACTAGAATTAACTCTTACTGGTAAGAGTTGTGGGTTAGATGAAAGAGTACCTATGTGTGGTGTTCCATATCATGCTGTTAAAGGGTACTTAGAAAAACTTGTTAATAAGGGATACCGAGTTGCGATATGTGAACAACTTGAAGACCCGAAAGATGTAAAAGGAACTGTTAAAAGGGGAGTAGTTGATGTAATAAGTAAAGGTACTATTACTGATTATGAATTATTAGATGAAAGAAATAACTCATATATAGGGTCATTACTTGAATTCTCTGATATAGGAGTACTTACGTTATGTGATATATCTACAGGAGAATTAAAAAGTATAAGTATTGAAAATAATATAAATTCTATTGTAAATGAAATACTTAATAATGGGGTAAAGGAATTAATACTTCTTAATAATGAGAATACTTTTTTAATAGATTTACTTAAGAATAATTATGGAATAGATATAAGTTTTAGTGATATGTATCTAGATAAGTATGAAGAAGTCTTAAGTAGTTTAACGGATCCTAGAAGTAAAGCAGGAGTTAAACATTTATTTTATTACTTAGTTAAGAAGTATTTAAAAGATTTATCTCATATAAGTGAATGTGTTGAAGTTAAAAAAGTAGATTATTTATATATGGATGTTCATACTGTAAGAAACTTAGAATTAGTAGAAACTTTAAGATTAAAAGAAAGAACTTATTCTCTTATTTGGATACTTGATAAATGTCGTACAGCGATGGGTAGTAGAAAACTTAAGAACTGGTTATTGAATCCAATAAAGAATATAGATGTGTTAAATGATAGATATAATAAGATAGAAGTCTTAAATAATAATTTTATATTAAAAAGTGAATTAAAAGATTTATTATATAAAATATATGACTTAGAAAGATTATGTGGGAAGATTACTTGTGGGAATGCAAATGCTAGAGATATGCTTCAACTTAAGAGTTCTTTAAGTATGCTTCCGAGATTAAAAGAAATAATTAATGAATTAGATTTTCCATATAATATAGATACTCATCAAGATATATATATGTTACTTAATGAAAGTATATATGAAGAGCCACCTATTGGAGTAAAAGAAGGATATTTAATAAAGACTGGATATAATAAAGAATTAGATGAGTTAAAAAGTATTAGAAGTGGCGGTAAAGATTTTGTTGCTAGTTTTGAGAATAAGATAAGAGAAGAAACTGGGATAAAGAATTTAAAAGTAGGATTTAATAAAGTATATGGATATTATATTGAAGTAAGTAAGGGACAAGTAAAAGATATAAAACCTGAGTTTAACTTTGAAAGAAGACAAACTCTTACTAATTATGAAAGATATATTTCTCCAGAATTAAAAGAGAAAGAAGCTCTTATATTAAATGCTGAAGAAAAGATAATAGAACTTGAATATAACTTGTTTATAGAGATTAAAAATATAATTAAGAAGTGTATATTAAAAATTAAAAAGACTGCTGATATTATAAGTGAAATAGATAGTTTATTATCATTATCTATTGCTAGTGAAGAGTATAATTTAGTAAGGCCAACTTTGAATAGTGAACATAAACTAGAAATAAAAGATGGATTTCATCCAGTTATTGAACATGTTAGTAATAATGAGTATGTAAAGAATGATTGTAATATGTCAGGTAGTACTTCAACTCTTTTGATAACAGGTCCTAATATGAGTGGTAAATCTACTTATATGCGCCAAATAGCTATTACGGTTATTATGGCACAGATGGGTTCTTTTGTTCCAGCATCTATTGCAAGCTTACCTGTAATTGATAAGATATTTACGCGTATTGGAGCAAGTGATGACTTAGTTAGTGGAGAAAGTACTTTTATGGTTGAGATGAAAGAAGCTAGAAATGCTTTAGTTAATGCTAGCGAAGATAGTTTAATTATATTTGATGAACTTGGTCGTGGTACAGCAACATACGATGGAATGAGTCTAGCAGAATCTATCTTAGAATATATTAGCAAGAATATAAAATGTTTAACTCTTTTTAGTACTCATTATCATGAACTTACGGGAATGAGTAAGAGTTTTAAGAATATAAAAAATGTTCATGTAAGTGCGATTGAAGATGGAAGGAGTATCACTTTCTTACATAAAGTAGAGCCGGGAGCTGTAGATAAAAGTTATGGTATACATGTAGCGCATCTTGCTAATATGCCAGAAGAAGTTATAAATCGTGCTAGTGAAATACTAAGTGTATATGAAAATAAAAAGACTGTAAAGACAAAAGAGAATAATAATATTCAACTTGAATTTGATTTATTTCTAGACAATAAAGAAAAAAATAAAGATAATGAAATTATAGAAAAAATAAAGAATTTAGATGTTTTAAAAATGACTCCTATGGATGCAATGAATGTCTTATATGAGTTAAATCAAGATATAAATAAAAGTGGTAAAGAATAAAAGAATTTGATATAATTTTAAATGAGTAAGGAGATACTATGCAAAAAAGAAGTGAATTAAGAGAAAAATGTATGATTATTTTGTATCAATATGAAATGTATGTTAATAGTAATATAAGTACTGATATAGATGAAATAATAAGTGATAATATTGAAGTAGATAATGAATTTGTTAAAGATATTGTCTATGGGGTTATTACTCATAAGAATGATATAGATACTAAGATAAATAATTATTTAGAAGATTGGAATATAAATAGATTAGATAGAACAGGAGCATCTATTCTACGTATTGGAGCTTATGAATTATTATATACAGATACTCCAGAAATAGTAGTAATAAATGAAGCTGTTGAACTAGCTAAAAAATATACTGATGATGATTTAAGAAAGATTATTAATGCTGTTTTAGATAAGATAGCAAAGGATAAATAGTATGAATGAATATAGAACTATAACTGAAATTAATAATTATATTAAGTCTCTTTTAGATACTAATGGTAATTTACAAAGTGTTTTCTTAAAAGGAGAAATATCTAACTTTAAGAATCATTCTAGGGGACACTTGTATTTTACTTTAAAAGATGAAGGTTCTAGATTAAATGCTGTAATGTTTTATAATAATGCAATTAAACTAGGATTTACTCCTGAAGATGGAATGAATGTTTTAATAAAAGGAAGAATATCTAGTTATGTAGCTCAAGGTAGTTATCAAGTATATGTTGAAGAAATGGATTTAGATGGTATCGGTAATCTTTATATAGAGTTTGAAAAACTAAAAGAAAAGTTATATAAAGAAGGATTATTTGATGAATTACATAAAAAGCCTATTCCTAGATTTCCAAAAAGAATTGGTGTTGTAACAGCGCCGACTGGGGCAGCAGTTAGAGATATCATGTCTACTATTAAAAGAAGATATCCTATCTGTGAAGTAATCCTTTTCCCATCCCTTGTTCAAGGGGGAGAAGCCGCAGCAGATATTGTTCGTAATATAGAAATTGCTGATACATATGATTTAGATACATTAATTGTTGGTCGTGGTGGTGGATCAATTGAAGATTTATGGGCATTTAATGAAGAAATAGTAGCAAGAGCTATTTATAATGCTAAAACACCTGTTATAAGTGCTGTAGGACATGAACCAGATTTTACAATTGCTGACTTCGTATCTGACTTACGTGCACCAACACCAACGGGTGCTGCCGAAATGGCTGTACCAACAATACTCGAGATAAATACTTTAATAAATCAAATGAAGTTGAGAATGGATAAGAACATTAAAAATATAGTTAATAGAAAATATATTGAATTAAAAAGTATAACTAAGTCACATATTCTTAATAATCCACTTGTTATGTATCAAGAGAAAGAACAAAGATTAGATACATTAATTGATTTAGTTAATAGAAATATTAAAGTACTTATGGATAATAAAAGACATAAATTTGAAATGATTAATAATACATTAAAACTTGTAAATCCTTTGAATATATTAGATAATGGTTATAGTGTTGTTAAATATAATAATGAAGTACTTAAATCTACTAAGAATATTAGTATAGGGGATGAAGTTAGTACTAGATTACATGATGGGGAATTTATAAGTATTGTAAAGGAGATAAAATAAAATGGAAAAAAGAAGTTTTGAAGAAAATTTAACTGTACTTGAATCTTTAGTAAAAGATTTAGAAAATGGTAATATTAATTTAGATGATGCGATTAATAAGTATACAGAAGCTATGAATATTGCTAAGGATGCTAGTAATCAAATTAATAATGCTACAGAAAGTGTTAATAAAATATTATCTGAAAATGGCGAATTAAAAGATTTTAATATTAAAGAAGGAGAATAATATGAAAGTATCTCAAATAGGTTTAATATCTAAGAAATTAACTAATATAGATGAACAATTTCCTGTACAAGACATGCTTCTTAAAACAGGTCAAATAGATCAATTTGCTAGTGGTATCTATGCTTATGGTCATATTCCATATTTAGTACTTGATAATATTAAAAGAATAATAAGTAAGATTTTAACTAAATATGGAGCTAGTGAGTTATTACTTCCTTTATTACAACCAGAAAGAATATGGGAAGAATCAGGTAGACTTGAAAAGTATGTAAGTGATGATGTAATGTTTAGGTGTCTAACTGAGAAGGGTAACTTTTGTTTAGCACCTACTGCTGAAGAAGCTATAGTTAGTTATGCTAAAAGTAGATTATCTACATATAAACAACTTCCTGTTACATATTTTCAAACTTCTGAGAAATTTAGAAATGAACTTAGAAGTAGGGGCTTCTTGTTACGTGGTAAGACATTTCTAATGATGGATGCTTATTCTTTTGGAAAAGATCAAAATGATTTAGATTATTCTTATTCTCGTATGAAAGAAGCTTACTTAGAAATATTTAAGACTTTAGGTATTGATATTATCCCAGTTGGAGCTGACAGTGGTGATATGGGTGGAAATAAGAGCGAAGAATTCATGTGTCTATCAGATATTGGAGAAGATACAATACTTGTAGATGAAAAAACTAATAAAGCATTTAATACAGAATTATTAGAAAGAGAAAATTATCAAGAATACTTACGTGATAATTATGGTATAGATAATATAGATTCACTAGTTAAGAAGAAGGCTTGTGAACTAGGACATATTTTTCAACTTGGAGATAAATATTCTAGTAGTATGAATGCTACATTTACAAATGAAGAAGATAATCAAACTAATTTTATGATGGGTTGTTATGGTATTGGTGTTTCTCGTACACTTGCCATGATTTATGAAAATAGTATTTTAAAACATAATGGTAAGTTTGATGGTATATCATTGCCACTGGTTGTTGCACCTTATATTTTATATATTGTTCCAAAAGATGATGATGAAGAAAAGTTAAATATTGCTACTACTTTATATGAAGAACTAGTAAGTAAAGATATTCCAGTTTTATTTGATGACAGAAGTGATATGAGTATCGGAGCTAAAATAAAAGACTGTAAAGTTACTGGTACTCCATATGTTTGTGTATTTGGTAAGACTCTAGAAGAAGGATACATTGAAATTGAATCTACTAAAACTGGAGAAAAAACTAAAGTAGAAATAGATAACTTTATTAGTTATGTAAGTAATCTAAATAGTAATAGATAATTATATGAAAAATAAAGTTATGGTATTATGGGGAATAGTAGTTGGATTATTATTTATAAGTTTACTTCTTATAGGTAGTTATAAAAGTATTGAAAAATATGATTTCTTAGTAGAAAGTAGCAAGACTGAACTTAAAAGTATTAGTAAGGATAGTAAGAGTTATCAAGAATATAAAGATAACTATCAAAGAAGTATAAAAGAATATAATAATAATTTAAAAAGATTTCCTAATATAATAGTAAGTAAAATATTTAATATAAAAGAAAAATAGTACTCTTTTTTGGGTACTATTTATTTTTGTCTCCTTCTTCTAACATCTTAGTTATAAATAAACCATAACCAGTAATGGGATTATCTACTATTACATGAGTAATAACACCAACTATTTTGTTATTTTGAACTATTGGTGAACCACTCATACCTTGGATAACTCCACCAGTTTTATCTATTAAATCTTTATCTGTTATTTCAAAGGTAATATTCTTTATATTACTAGATTCATTTATACTAGTTATATTTATATTAAATTCTTCAATCTTTTCACCACTTAAAACAGTATACATAGTAGCAGGTCCTATTTTAATGTCTTTTTTAGTTCCTACTTTTAATAGTTCTAAATTACTTGTATCATAATTATACTTACCAAATATACCTTCTATGGTATTCTTTTTTATATTCCCATAAATGGTTGAGTTATAATATTTAGCATTTTTGCTACCAGAGTTACCTACAGAAGATTTATCTATACTAGTTATATAATTTCTAAATATATTACCATCTTTTATTTCTACTATATCACTACTAGATGAGTCAATAATTTCATGACCTAAGGCACCAAATACATTACTTTCTGGATCTACATAAGTAAGAGTACCTATACCAGTAATATTATCTTTTACATATAATCCAGTTTTATATACACCATCTTTATATAATAGATCCATCTTAACATTTTTTTTAGTACCATGTCTTTTAATAGTAACATCTATACTTTTTTTATCAGTATATTTGCTAATAACTTCAGTTAAATCTTTAACTTTGTTAATCGTGTTACCTTCAACACTTATGATATAGTCACCATTTTGTAGTTTTCCTTTATTAAATTTACCATCTACTTCATAGAAACCTACAATCATAACTCCATCAGTATTTATTTCAATTCCTATCGTGTTACCACCTCTATAAATATAGTCGGAGTAGGCGTATGTACTAAAAGGAAATATTAATAAACTTATCATTATAAATAATTTTTTCATATCCTTCACCTAATTATATTATGGATATAATAGATATTTTTTTGTAAACAATAATTGCCATGGTAAAATATGGATAAGTAAGAGTTTTTCCTTGTAATTTATATTAATTTCAGATATAATTAATTATAGATAAAAAATAGGAAGTGAAGATATGCGCAGAATAATAGCTGGTTTAGATATTGGAACTAACGAACTAAAATTAGTGGTTGGGGAAATTTTAAAAAATAAGTTAAATGTTTTAGCGTGTGTTGATGTAAAAAGCCAAGGTATAAAGAAAGGCTATGTCGTAAATCCAGAAAGTGCAAGTGTTGCTTTTTTAGAGTTATTTAAGAAAGCAGAAACAGTTGTAGGACTTCCTATTAATAAGGTTATCACTATTATTCCTAGTTTATATGCAGAATGTTACTTGTCTGAAGGAAGTGTAGTAATTAAAAATGAAGATTTTTTAATTACCAATAAAGATATAGTAAGAGTAATGCAAAAAATGGTTGGGAATGATATGCCAATTAATCGTGAACTTGTTACTGTTTTGCCAGCAGGTTTTAGAGTTAATGATGGTGAAGTGATAGCAAATCCACTTAATATGATGGGAGAAAAATTAAGTGGAAAAGGAATTGTTGTAACTGTTCCTAAAAAGAATATTGATAATATAAAATTTTGCTTAAGAAAGGTTAATGTTGAGGTAGTTGATGTAGTTATATCTTCACTAGCTGATTATTCTATTCTTGCTAGTAAAGAAGATGATGAAAAGATTGGTGCTTTAGTTAATATTGGTGAAGATGAAACTTGTGTATCTATCTTTAATAGGGGTATACTTACTAATTTAGAAATGATTGATATTGGCAGTAGTAATATTGATAATGATATTAGCTATGTCTATAAGATTAATAAAGAAGACAGTAGATATATAAAAGAGCATTTATGTCTTGCTACTTGTAGACTTGCCCAACCTAATGAAAGTTATTCACTTACAGATAATCATGGAGAACAAGTAAAAATTAATCAATATGACGCAAGTGAAATAGCAGAATCTAGGTTAAATGAAATAATGAATTTAATTAAAAAGCAAATTAATCTCTTAACAAAAAAGCAAATTAGTTATATAATAGTTACAGGAGGTATTACCGAGTTACAAGATTTTGATATAATGCTTGAAAACCATTTTAATGGAATTGCCCATGTTGGTCAAGTTAAAGTTATTGGAGCTCGTAATAATAAATATAGTAGTGCTGTTGGTATTATTGAATACTATAACAAACGACTTAAATTAAGAAATAGTGAATTTTCAATATTTAATATAGAAGAACAAGAAGAACTTGGCGGAATTGGAAAGAAGTTGAATATTTCAGATCATTCGCTATTAGGCAAATTATTTGGATATTTTTTTGATAATTAAGAAGGAGTGTACGTATGAATGATTTACAAATGGATCAAATAGCAAAGATTAAAGTAGTTGGTGTTGGCGGTGGCGGATGTAACGCTGTTAACAGAATGATCGAAGAAGGAGTAAAAAGCGTTGAGTTTTATGTAGTTAATACAGACTTACAAGTATTAAAGGCTAGTAAAGCTACCAATAAAATTCAAATTGGTAAAAGTATTACTGGTGGTTTAGGAGCTGGTGCTAATCCTGAAATAGGTCGTGCCGCTGCATTAGAGAGTAAAAGTGAAATAGAAGAAGCCCTAAGGGGAGCAGATATGGTATTTGTTGCCTGTGGTATGGGTGGTGGAACTGGTACAGGTGCTGCCCCAATTATTGCAGAAATTGCTCAAGAATTAGGTGCTTTAACAGTAGGTATTGTTACTAAACCATTTAGATTTGAAGGTAAGATGCGTATTGAAAATGCCTTACTAGGTTTAGAAGAATTAAAGAAACATGTAGATACTTTAATTGTTATACCTAATGATAAATTAAGAGATATAATTGATAAGACTACATCATTTGATGATGCCTTTAAAGAAGTAGATAATGTACTTCATAGAGGTGTTCAATCTATATCAGATTTAATTGCTGTAACTGGAGTAATCAACCTAGACTTTGCTGATGTTAAAGCTGTAATGGAAAAATCTGGTACTGCAATTATCGGTATTGGATGTAATGCTGGAGAAAATAGAGCTATCGAAGCAGCAAGACAAGCCGTTGCTAATAGTTTACTTGAAGCTACTATTGATGGAGCAGAAAATGCAATTGTTAATGTAACTGGTGGTAAAAATCTTACATTATTTGAAATTGAAGATGCTGTTGAAACAGTACGTGAAGCTGCTAATAGTGACTTAAATATTATCTTTGGTGCAATTAAGAATGAAAACTTAACTGATGAAGTAATCGTAACAGTTATTGCAACTGGATTTGATAAGAATGAAGAAGAAGTATTAGATGATACTCCTAAAAGAAGAAGTGTTAGTATAGATGATGAATCTGAAATACCACCATTCTTAAGAAGTAATGATTTATTCTAATTAGTCGACTAAATACAACAAGTTTTGTTGTATTTTTTTTGTATAATGATCTTGGTGATAAGATGATTTATATAGATTTACTATTAATTCTTAATTTCTTTTATGATTTTATTCTCTTACTTACTCTAGGACTTACTTTAAAAAGAGATATTAAATTAAAAAGAATAATATTATCTTCATTATTTGGAAGTCTCACGGTTTTATTACTCTTTTTAAATATAAATAATATTCTCTTACTAATATTAGAAATAATTATTGGTATATTTATGACTTTATTTGCATATAAACCATTATGTAAAAAAGAAATATTAGAAAATATAATCTATTTATATATGTTAAGTGTAATATTAGCAGGTTTCTTATATTACTTAAATTTAAAAATTAATTATTCTAATTATATTTTACTTCTTATTATAAGCCCAATAATTTTATTTGTTTATTATTATCAAAATAAAAAACTAAAGAAAGTAGTCAATTATGAAAGACAAGTTAAAATAGTATTTAAGAATAATCAAGAACTTAATCTAAAAGGATTTATAGATACAGGTAATAGAATAAGAGATCCAGTTACTAAGAAGTATGTTATTTTAATAAATCCTAAAGTACTTGAAGGTATATATAATATAAGAAGTCCAATGTATGTAAGTGTAAGTACTGTTAATAAGAAATCTTTAATAGAGTGTATAAGTATTAAATATATTGAAGTAGATGGGCATATTCTTGATAATTATTTACTAGGACTTTCTAGTAATATCAATGAATGCTTATTAAATTATAATTTACTGGAGGATATAAAATGATAAAAAAATTAATTGAGTATTTAAAACTTAAATATAGTGAGTGCTTTTTTGTTGGTGCAACTGATAAACTACCACCACCACTAGATAAAGATATTGAAAGAGATTATATTATAAAGGCTCAAAGTGGTGATATTGAAGCAAGAAACATACTTATTGAACATAATCTTCGTTTAGTTGTCTTCTTAGCTAAAAAGTATGAGAATACTGGATTTGATATTGAAGACTTAGTTTCTATCGGATCAATTGGTTTAATTAAAGGAATAAATACTTATAAGTTAGATAAGAACATAAAACTTGCTACATATGCATCAAGATGTATCGCGAATGAAATATTAATGTTCTTAAGAAAGAATAAACGTAAGAAAGTAGAAATTAGTCTTGAAGAAACTCTTAATTATGATGGAGAAGGTAATGAATTAAAACTAGAAGATATCCTTGGTACATCTACCGAGCTAGTACCTGATATGTTTGAGAGTAAAATGAATAAAGCTAATATGCTAGAAGAAATAAAAAATATGGATGCTCGAGATAAAGAAATAATGATTTTAAGATATGGTCTTAATAATAGTGAAGAATATACTCAAAAGGAAGTTGCAGACATTCTTAATATATCTCAAAGTTATATATCTAGAATAGAAAAGAAAGTTATTAAAAAATTACAAGCTACATTAAATAAGTAAATCATAAAGTCTTCATAGTAAGACTTTTTTTGCATAATTATCTAATATTTTTAGCAATATAATTTTAGGTGATTATGTTTGAGCAAATATAAAGTAGAGTTAACAGGTATTAATACTTCTAATTTAAAAGTATTATCTAGTAGTGAAACAAGAGACTTATTTATTAAATTTAATAATGGAGATTTACAAGCTAAAGAAGATTTAGTTAATGGTAATTTAAAACTAGTATTGTCTATTTTAAAAAAATATAATAGTAATAATAAGTTTAATATGGATGATTTATTTCAAGTAGGGGTAATTGGACTTATAAAAGCAATAGATAACTTCGATGTATCATTAAATCTTAGATTATCTACTTATGCAGTACCTTTAATAGTAGGAGAAATTAAAAGATACATTAGAGATAATACTTCTCTTAGAGTAAGTAGAAGCGTTAAAGATTTAGCATATAAAATAATTAAGTATCAAGATGAGTATTTACTTACTAATGGAGTACTTCCTAGTAATGAAGAAATAAGTAAATATTTAGATATTGAAGAGTATGAAATAGGTTATGCACTAGATAGTTTAAGAGACCCCATGAGTATATTTGAACCAATCTATAATGATGGTGGTGATACAATATATTTATCTGATCAAATTAAAGATACTAAAGATTACAATACTGACAGGGATATGTTAATAAGTATGCATAGAGCATTAACTAAAATAAGAGATAGAGAAAAAGAAATTCTCTTAGATAGATTTATTGTTGGTAAAACACAAATGGAAATAGCAGATGAGTTAGGTATTAGTCAAGCACAAGTATCTAGAATAGAAAAGAACGCTATTAGTAGTGTTAGAAAACTTATAAGATAAATATAATTAAGTGGGTGATTCTTTATGTACTTAAGTGATTTACAGAATAAAGATATTGTTAATATAAAAGATGGTACTAATTATGGAAGAATTGTTGATGCTAAAATAGATGAATCAGGTTATGTAGTAGAGTTTATAGCAGTTGAAAGAAGATTACTTAAGAAGATCACACAACTAAGTGAAATTAAATTCTCTTATAAAGATATTAAAAAAATAGGTAGTGATGTTATTTTAATTGAAAATTAAAATAGAAGTATGATATAATTTAAGAGTAATCGTTGATAAAAGATGTATTTAATTATTTTATTATAGAGAATTAGTGGTTGGTGGAAACTAATATAAGATATTAAGTATTGCTGCTTTTAGAGATTAATCGGTTATTTAGCCGTTATAATAATTAAGATAAATAAAGGATGGTACCGTCTATTAGACTCCTTTTAGGTAGTACCATTCTTTTTAATTTAGGAAAGGAATGAATTTATGAAAATATTTATTATTGGTGGTAAAAGCGGTAGTGGTAAAGGAGAAGTAGCTAAACTTATAAAAGAATATTATATATATAAGATAGAAGAAAGTGTAATAACTAATTATAGTAAGTATCTTAAATTATTTGCAACTGAGCTTACTGATTGGGATGGAAACCCAGCAACTAAACCTAGAACTTATTTGCAACAAATAGGAGATGTAGTTAGAAAGTATGATAATAATTTCTTAATAAATAGAATGATAGATGATATTAATATTTATAAGAAGTATGTTAATAATGTTATTATAAGTGACGCTAGACTACCTGAAGAAATAGATGAAATTGCAATTCATTTTGATAATGTATATTCTATTTATGTAGATAATCAATTTAGAGAGAGTAAATTAAGTATAAAAGAACAAACACATAATACAGAAATAGCGTTGGAAGATTATCAAGATTTTGATATAACTATTGCTAATGATAGTGACTTAAATAGTTTAAAAGATAAATTGTTTAAGTTCTTAGATGGAGTAGAAAATGATAACAAGTAAAGAATTAAGAAAAAAATATTTAGATTTTTTTGTAAGTAAGAATCATAAAGTAATAACAAGTTATAGTATTATTCCCGAAAATGATCCTACTGTTTTATTTACAACTGCTGGTATGCATCCACTAGTACCTTATCTTTTAGGAGAAAAACACCCTAGTGGTAATCGAATTACTGATATTCAAAAATGTATAAGAACTAATGATATTGAAAGTGTTGGAGATAATTCTCATTTAACTTTCTTTGAAATGATGGGTAATTGGTCTTTAGGAGATTACTTTAAAAAAGAGAGTATAGCTTATAGTTTTGAATTTCTTACAAGTATTTTAAATATTCCTTTAGATAGACTATATTTTACAGTATTTAAAGGAGACGAAGATGCTCCTAAAGATATAGAAAGTTATTCTTCTTGGCTAAGTCATGGTGTTAGTGAAGACCACATCTTCTTTCTACCTAAAGAAGATAACTTTTGGATACTTGGAAGTGGTATAGGACCTTGTGGACCAGATACAGAAATATTCTATGATACTGGTAAAGAAAAGTGTTCTAGTAATTGTAATCCTTCTTGTAGCTGTGGTAAATACTTCGAAATATGGAATAATGTATTTATGGAATTCTTTAGAGATGAGAATGGTAAGCTTACTAAGCTTAAGAATCATAATGTAGATACTGGTATGGGTTTAGAAAGAACTGTAACTGTTTTAAATAATTTAGAAAGTGTTTATGATAGTGACCTATTTAGTAATTTAAAAACTAAGTTAGAAGAATTAACTAATTTAAAATATGAAGATAATAAAACTAGTTTTAGAATTATTATGGATCATATTCGTACTAGTACTATAATTCTTGGAGACAATCACAAAATAACTCCATCAAATGTTGAAGCAGGTTATGTATTAAGAAGATTATTAAGAAGAGCTATTAGACAAATTAAGAAACTTAATGTTAATGATAATATTTTATGTGATTTAGCAAGCGTTGTTATAAATGATTATAAAGATTATTATGAAGAACTTTTAATTAATAAGGATTTTATATTTGAAGAATTAAATAAAGAATATAAAAAGTTTAATAATACTCTTAAAGATGGAGAAAAGTTATTCTATAAATTAATTAAGAAATTAGATGGTTCTCAAATAAGTGGTGCTGATGCATTTAAATTATTTGATACTTTTGGTTTTCCAATTGAGATGACTTGTGAATTAGCAAGTGAGAATAATTTAACTGTTGATTTAGATGGATTTAAAGATAAATTTAAAGAACATCAAGAGAAGAGTAAAACTATTGAAGCAGGTTCTTATAAGGGTGGACTTTCTGATAATAGTTATGAATCTACTAAATATCATACTATTGCTCATATACTTCTAGCTACTTTAAAAGAAGTTATATCTCCTGATGTTATTCAAAAAGGATGTAATATAACTCCTGAACGTATAAGATTTGACTTTAATTGTGATCATAAATTAACTGATGAAGAAAAGAAAAAAATAGAAGATAGAGTTAATGAAATAATTAGTTCTAATACTCCAGTTACTATGGAAGAAATACCATATGAAGTTGCTAAAGAGCGTGGTGTACATGGTACATTTAGTGATAAGTATGGAGAAATAGTAAAAGTTTACACAATTGGTAAATATTCTAGTGAAATATGTGGTGGACCACATGTTAAAAATACTAGTGAACTTGGTAAATTTAAAATAGTAAAAGAAGAATCTTCATCTAGTGGAGTAAGAAGAATAAAAGCTATAATTGAATAAAATGCTAATTATCTTAGCATTTTTTGATTGTCGAAAAAAGGCGAACTTTTTTTCTTGACTTTTGTCTTATATTAATTTAGGATATATAACTAAGCGAAGAGATGCTGTGGCTTATATCACCCAAACTATTAGGGAGTTTTGGTATATTAATCAAAATAACTACGAGGAGAGTGATATAGTGAAATTAAAAACGAAGTATCGTATTTTAAAAATAATGTTTTTGTTATACATTGGACTAACAATCTTCTGTGTAATAAAAACGGCCATCGAATTATTCCGATAGCCGTACCTACTTATGTGGTATGAGCGAAATGCATTTCTTCGCTTACCTAAGTTAAGTATACACAAAAAAATGTAAAATATCAACTATTTTGTTGCAATTAATAATTAAATTTGATATGATTATCTTGATAGTAAAAGAAGATAATTGATATTAATTTTAGCCCGAAATTTTTATAACTTATAG
>CAKOMQ010000022.1 GCA_934096715.1 uncultured Bacilli bacterium | reverse complement strand
CATCCTGATTTAGTTTGATTATAAAAGTATTCATAACCAGGAAAAGTAGAATTAGTACTTTCTTGATAATTACCATTTGAGTCTTCTATCATAACAGCAAATAAATCACTACTAGATGTAGACGAACCGAAGATATATTTATCTAAATTTTTATTATTATAAGATATATAAGCACCAATTATTAATAATAATTCTATTAAAATAAGTGCAATAATTAAAGTTCTCTTTTGTCGTTTCATGCCCCCCCCCCAGTAGGCTTTTTAAATACTGGAAGGTTGCTAATAAATTAGCATTTCTTTTCATTTTTGGGGTCTCACTTTCTGTTGATTTGCGAATTAATTTGTATAAATTAAGTTCACTAAATCGACAATATTTTCTCTTTATTTTCAAATTTATCATATCATTTTTTTAAATCAATTGCAAGACTAATTGTTTTTTATTTACTAAATATTAAAAATCCAGGGTTTCTAAAAGTTTCCTGGATACAAACAAATTAATATACTTAAGCAATATTTAGTATTTCAATCTCGTAACTATCTTTATCAAGTTCTACTTTAACTACATCGCCCTTCTTATGACCTTTCATTGCGCTTCCTAAAGGAGATTCTACTGATATTTTATTATTAAATGGATCAGCTTCTACACTCGATACTATTGTATATTCTTCTTCTTCTCCTAAGTCATCTTTAATAGTTACAACATTACCAACACCTACACTACTATTCTTTTTACCAACAATAATACAGTGTTCTAATTTATATTCTAATTCTTTAATTTTACCTTCTATTTGAGCTTGATCATTTCTAGCTGCATCATAATCAGCATTTTCTGATAAGTCTCCTAAAGCACGTGCTTCTTTCAAAGCATTAATTACTTCTACTCTTTTAACATTTTTTAAATTATCTAATTCATTTTTTAATTCTTCATAACCTTGTGCAGTTATTTCAAAGTTTGCATTACTCATACAAAAATCATCTCCTTAAGACTTACAAAATGATACTACAAAATAGTAGATTTGTCAATTATCTTTTTTCTCATCATATCATACTTATTTAACTTGCTATCTACAGTCAATTTTACTATCATTTTAGGTTGTCTAACAGTCTCGATAATACTACCATACTCATCCCTAATATCATTTATAATATATGTAAATGTCTTAGTGGATGGTCCAATAAATTCTACTATATCTCCACGAGTAAAATAGTTTCTCATTTCTACTATAGCTTCTTTAGTATATTCATTATAATCAAGTACTATACCTAAAAAATCTTGGTTACTAACTTCTACTCTATCTCCAAAATAACTCTTAGTATAGTCAGGTAATTCCATATAAAACTGTGGTGCACTCTCTCTATTCGCAACACGATTTAAAACACTTAAAAAGTATTCTTCATCTTCTAGAGTAAGAGTATTATCTTTTATTTTATCTATCATTTTACGATAACATAGTATAACAGTTGCTATATAATATATAGAACGCATTCTACCTTCTACTTTATATGAAACTATACCTATATCTATCATATCTTTTAAATACTCTACCATATTTAAATCTTTACTCATCATACTAAAATCTTCTTTATTACTAGTAGTATATAACCATCTACATGGTTGAGCACATCCACCACGATTAGCATCCCGATTAGTTAAATAGTTAGACATAACACATTTACCACTTATACTTGTACACATAGCACCATGGACAAAACATTCTACTTCTATATTAGTTTCTTTAATAATTCTAATAATATCTTCTCTACTAGTTTCACGGGCTACCACTATTCTTTTAACACCCAAACTCTTCCAAAAGTTTACTGCTTCATAATTAAGAACACTACTTTGAGTAGATAAAACTACAAATAAATTTAATTTAAGTTTATTAATTAATTCTACTACTAATATATCACTTACTATTACTCCATATATATTAATACTATCTAAGTACTTTAAATACTCTTCTAAGCCTTCTATATCAGAGTCATGAAAGAATATATTAATAGTAACATAAATCTTCTTATTTAACTTACTAGCATACTCTGATGCAATCTTCATTTCTTCCAAAGTAAAGTTTTTAGCATTAGCTCTTAGACTATATTTCTTACCCCCTATATAACAAGCATCAGCACCATAAAGAAAAGCAATCTTAAGTCTTTCTAAATCTCCTGCTGGAGCAAGTAATTCAGTCATCTTATTCACTCTCCTTTACTTTAAAAGTAGTCTTCTTATATAAGAAATGAGTACTAGTATTTATATTTATTTTATTATTTAATACATCTAATATATCTTTATTACTTAAAAATAGTGGACTATAAAAATAATATTTACAATCTATATTAAATAGACTTTCATCATATAAATATAAATCATTATAAATTAATGTACCAAATTCGCTTTCATAAAGAATAAAATCTACAGAAGTATTACTTATTCTTAATGGATTAATATATTCTAATTTATGAAAATCAGTATAATTCTTTATTAAATATCTTCTTGAATACATAGTAGGTATAAGGCCAAAAGTAAATATACTTACATCTTTATAAGTATTAGATATATTTATTAATTCTTCTTTAGTTAAATCAGTACTAAGAATAACACTATCAACTAGATTTAAATATATACCCACTTCCATAGTACTATTCATACTATGAGTTAAATAAAGTATCTTTTCTATAAAAGTATCTTTAAATACTTCATACACTCCTAAATCATCAAATATAATACCTTTAATATGTTTATTATTAAGAATATCTTCTTTAATATTTTTTAAATTATCTATTCCTTTATTATCAAGTATTCTATTTAGATAAATATATCCATCTACATTAATTTCACTACTTAAAAAAGTGTTAGGAATACCTACAGTAAATCCAGTAAGTGGAAATACATACTTATTTATTCCTAACTTTTTATATTCATTTATTAAACTAATATCAGTAACTACTATTAATATTTTATTTGTTTTCATTTTTCTTTACACTAACAGAAAGTCCATCTCCTACATCATAGAAGGTAGTATCAAATTCTTCATTACTCTTAAGAAAATCTATATAATTTTCTAACTTCTCTACCATACTTTTTAAGTTCTTACTTTCTATATCTTTACTATTACCTACAAAACCATGAAACTTAATATTATCACTAATAATAGTACCCCCATCTTTTAAGAAATATTTATATTTCTCAAAGAACTTAGTATATTGTCCTTTCGCAGCATCAATAAATATTAAGTCAAATTTCAAATCTTCACTTAAGTTTACATCAAGAGCATCTTGGAATACTACATTAATACTTTTATCTAAGCCACATCTTTTAACATTCTTAAGACATTCCATATATCTTTCTTCATCACGTTCAATAGTAGTAACAAAGCAATCTTTATTACTAGAAGCCATAAGAATAGCTGAGTATCCTATTGCACTTCCTATTTCTAAAATATTTTTAATATTATGTTCTCTAATATACTTCATTATAAAAGCAATAGATTTCTTTTCAATTATTGGAACATTCTTCTCGGACGCGTATTCTTCCATCTCCATAATCATTTCTTTCATAAATAAACCACCTATCTATATTTATCTTTGAGTTCTAAAAACTCATTATATGTTTTAGCAAAATATAATTTACCTGTCTTAATATCAGCATAGAAATATATATAATCTGTATTACTTGGATTTAATGCTGCATCAATAGACTCTTTACTCATATTGCATATAGGTCCTACTGGAAGACCTAAAAAATTAGTATTTCTTGTATTATAGCCATTAACACTATTTAAGTCACTCTTAGTTAACTCTTCAGTTAAATCTTTCTTAACTGCATAATACGTTGTAACATCCATCCCTAAACTCATATTTAAACTAAGTCTTTTATATATTACTTGACTAACAATACTTCTATCTTCACTATGCTTACTTTCATTAGCAATAATAGACGCTACTGTTAGAATTTCATGTACACTTAAATTACTCTTTTCAATACTTTCTTTATAGTCTTCTAACTTCTTTAAAGTATTATCTAACATCTTTTCTATTATATCTTTACTACTAGCATCTTTATAGAAACTATAAGTATCCGGATATAAATAACCTTCAAGTGCATAATATATTTTATCATTTAATATATCATCTGTTAAGAACCAATATTTACTAATAAGACTATTCAAGTATTCACGATCATTTATAGTATTTATAAATACACTTTCATCTATACCCAAATTAGCCTTTATATCTTTAGCATAATTACTTATCTTATATCCTGGTTTAAAAGTAATAGAAACACTATCATCTTTACTTGATCCCTTATTTAAGGCATCTATTATTTCAAAAGTACTCATATTTCTATTTAGTATATAAGTACCTGCTTTTAAAGAAGTTTTACCACTTAACTTAACATATACCTTACTCATAAATTCAGATCTAATTAAGTTATTATCTTTTAATTCTTTTATTATATTTAAAGTACTAGTACCACTATTTATATTAAATTCAACTTTCTCACTTTTACCAGACACTTTAGATAATAAAAACATCATTATACTAAAAGATACCAATATAACAAGAAGAAAGCTAACTAATATAATTATTATTCTTTTCTTTTTATTCATCTTTTTCTCCTACTACATTCATCTTACTAACTATTTTAGATAACACTTCATATTCATTATCACTTAAATGATACATCATATCTTTTTCTTTTCTACCTAAATATAAAACTTGATTATTATACTCATATAAGTAATATAGTCTATTATCTATTTTTAAATTCATTATTACTTTAACTTCTTTTTCTTGATCATTATTAACTAAAACTAATTTCATTTCTTAATACTCTTTAAATAGCTTTCTAGAATAATTGATGCACTAACACTATCAATTATATTTTTACTATTTTTTTCTGTTTTATTAATTTCATGCATCATATCAATTGCACTTTTAGTAGTTAATCTTTCATCTACTAAGTGTACTATTACACCAGTATTTTCAAGTAGTTCTTTAAACTTAAGACTCCTATTAGCAGCAAATCCTAAAGTGCCATCCATATTCTTAGGAAGTCCTAGAACTACTTCACTAATATTATATTCATCAATTACTTCTTTTGCTTGTATGAGTGCACTATCATAGTCTTCAAAATCAAATCTTATAACAGGTAACTCTCGAGTAATTAAACCAATTTTATCTGTTATAGATACTCCTAATGTTTTAGTTCCTAAATCAAGCCCCAAATATCTCATTACTAATTACCTTCATAGTGTTTTATAAGTGCAAGTAATACTTCTTCCCTTTTTAAAGTTTTAGCTTTTTCACGAGCATTTTCAAAATTAGATATATATGTAACATCTCCAGTAAGTAGATATCCTACTAATTGATTTTCTGCATTATATCCTTTCTTATTTAATGACTCAATTATTTCATTTAATATCATAAGAATCATTTCTTGTCTTAATTCTTGTACATTAAATACACTTGTCTTATCCATACTACACTTCCTTGCACATAAATATTTTATCAAATATACTAGTGTTTTTCAACCAAGAAAAAACTCTTCACACATTGAAGAGTCATCTATATAAAGGTATACTTTTAAATTTAGATAGAAAGCGATAGTATACTCTTTATACTATAATTAATTTGCTATGATGTATGGATCTGATAATGTACCTGATCCGCCCCTGCTTATTATATTTTTCTTTAAATAAAATACAGGTCTTGTAGCATACTCACTTGCTTTATCAGTGTAATAAATATATCCACTCGGATTAATAGTCCATGTATAAATAGTAGAATACACACTAGAAGAACTTGCACCATATACCGCAGTAGTATTTTCAGTAGTATAGTTACCACTAGTACTTCCATACATGTTATTTCCTAGGAATAACCAACTAGTTTTCAATGTATTTCTATTTGTATATGTTCCACTTGTCATAGATTTAGCTGTATCTCCAAGTGATAATACATAATCACTTACATCTAGAACAGATATTTTATTGTTATGTGTATTCCAATAACCTTTAGTATTTGTTTTACTACTCCTATTATTTTCGTGTAAATATATTTGACTTGGTGTCAAACTATTATAATAGTTTGGCCCACTGCTTGAATACGTACTCGTAGTAACAGTAGTTTTACTATTAGTATCAATCATATCTCGATAATCATCACTAACAAAATAATCAGTATTTGTTAAAAATGTAGTAGAATTTAATAATGATACCAACCTTGAAGCTGCATAGTTTCTATATTGATCGCTAGTTTGAACAAACATTGTTCCAGGTGCAAAAGATAAATTTTCAGTTAAACTTGATAGCTTAATTAGTTTAACTTGATCATCAAACACGCCAATTATTCTATATAATAGTTTATCAGGATTATTAACACAGGTGTTTTTATTACCTGTTCCTAAACAAACAAAGTTAGCAGGCGTCGAGCTTGTATTATAAGCCCCTGTACCAACAAACCTGTATCCATCACCTTCTAATCCACTTTGCCACATTTTACCAGAATCTTTTAAATAATTAGCAAATGTATATACTATAGAACCTTCGGCAATATAACCGGCATCATCTATTACATGTACGTAATATTTTCCGCTTTTAGACATTTCATAAGTAATAGAACTACCAGATATTTTCTTCCATTCACAATCATTTATATTTGCTTTATTATTTATACAATATTTATTTAAATTACCTACTCCTTTTGTTAAAGATATATTTAATACGTTTTTAGAAATATTTATATCAATTTTAATAGGTATAATTTCTTTGACATTATTGGAGATGATAAAAGGTTTATTCGAAGTACCATCACCATTTATAAATTCAACATCTTTTTTTAAAAACATAGTTGGCCTGACTGAAATTTCGTAATTAGAATTAATATATTTAGTACTTCCACCAACGCCATATGCTGAAGCAGCATATATACCATTTACTTGATTAATTAAAATTGCTCCCATATATGTGTTAGTCCATTCTGATTCGCCACCTCCTGTAATCCAAGAATCATTATTAATTACTCCATTGTTTGTTTTGTAACTCAACCCGTCATCACCATCTGCTAGTATAAAATCACTAATATTCATTAACGTAACAGTGTAGTTGCCTGCGCTGCAATAGGATTTCTCGTGATTAAATATTTCTTCTGCGGTTTTATTGTTATATAAATCTATAACAGTATATTGAGTTTGATTCACAAATTTCCATGTTCTACAAGTGGTATTCAAATCGCTATTAATTATATTAACCCACTTATCATTTTGCATATAATCATAGGATTTATTAAACAAAAAATATGTATTATTAAGATTGCTGAATATTTCGATAGGAAAGCTTGACACAATTGTTTCTGTTGATTCGATTTTTTTAGGGGAAGCACTTGAATATTTCATTTTTGAATCTAAATAATTAGACTTTATTATTTTAACAGAATTATTTCCGGAATTATTGAATACTCCAATTATTCTATACATGTATTTATCTTGACTTGCTGTACATTCAGAAACATCTGATGTACCAAAACACACAAAATTATTTGGGTTTGTTCCAGCATATCTATATCCATCGCCATCGAGTCCACTTTGCCACATTTCTCCTTTATTAATTAAATATTGTGAAAAATTATCCCGTTCTGATGAATCATCACTTTTCCAATTATCAAAATACAAATAACAACTACTTGTATCTCCTACTGTAATTGATGCTGTTTTAGTATCTTGATTATAAAGAAGAGAATCAGCAATTGGTTTACCAGCCATATCCATACAACTAGATTTTTCTTGATTATAAAAGTATTCATAGCCTGGGAATGTATCAGTTGTAGATTCTTTATAACCACCATTTCCGTCATCTATCATAATTGCAAAAAGATTAGTGTTCTTTAAATCACTACTTCCAAAGATATATTTATCTAAAGTTTTATTATTATATGAAATTATAGCACATATAATTAATAACAACTCAATTATAGTTAATGCAATAACTAAAGTTCTTTTGTGTTGTTTCTCGCCCCCCCCCCCAGTAGGCTTTTTAAATACTGGAAGGTTGCTAATAAATTAGCATTTCTTTTCATTGTTTCGGGGTCTCACTTTCTATTTTTTCTACTAAAAAAATAATACTACAAATGAGTATTATTTTCAAGTACTTAATCTTCACCTTTACAAGTTTCACATATTTCTTCATTATTTTTCATAACAAGTAAGTTATTACATGTAGGACAAATATTACCAGTTGGTTTATACCAAGTAGCATATTTACATTTAGGATAATTAGAACATCCATAGAATATTTTACCCTTCTTAGTTTTTCTTTCTACTATATCACTAGAACATTTAGGACACTTACAAATTACTTTTGCTTCTATTTTATCACTCTTAATATATTTACATTCTGGATAATTAGAACAAGCTATAAATGTACCATACTTACTCTTTCTTATAACTAAATCACTACCACAATTAGGACAACTCTCCCCAGTCTTTTCAGGTTCAACTTTTTCCATATTCTTAAGAGCATCATCCATAATAGGAGCAAACTTAGAATAAAAGTCATGTAATACCTTTATATTAGATATTTTACCTTCTGCTATTTCATCTAGTTCTTTTTCCATATTAGCAGTATAATCTACATTAACTATACTACTAAAATATTCTTGTAATTTATCTGTAGTAGTAAATCCCATTTCTGTAGGTACAAATTTCTTATCATCTATAGTAACATATCCTCTATCTTTTATAGTACTTATAATAGTAGCATATGTACTAGGTCTACCTATACCTAAACTTTCTAATTCTTTAATTAAACTACTTTCAGTATATCTAGGACTTGGTTTAGTAAAATGTTGATATTTATTAATACTATCACTTACAAGTACATCACTATTATAATTTTTAAAATCAGGTAATATCTTGTCTTCTTGATCTTCATATTCTTTATATAATTTTAAATAACCGTCAAATACTAAAACACTTCCAGTAGCTTTAAACATAAACCCATTATTTTCTAAATAAAGAGTAGTTGCTAAAACTTTAGCATCTGCCATTATACTAGATAATGCACGTATATAAATCAATTTATATAATTTATATTCATCATTAGTTAAATAATTCTTTATACTTTCAGGAGTACGCATTACACTTGTAGGTCTAATACCTTCATGAGCATCTTGCATATTTTCATTTTTCTTACCTACTTTAACATTGCCTACATACTCTTCACCATAGTTTTTCTTAATATAATCTTTACCACTTAATACAAATTCATTAGATATTCTCACACTATCAGTACGCATATAAGTAATTAAACCAACAGTTTCATTTCCTAAATCTATACCTTCATATAGTTTTTGAGCTATACTCATAGTCTTTTTAGCAGGAAAATTAAGTCTAGTAGATGCCATTTGTTGTAATGTAGAAGTCTTAAATACTTCTCTAGCACTCTTCTTCTTTTCTTTATCTTCTATTTTATCTATCTTAAAAGATTTAGATAACTTAGATATTATTTCATCCGCTTCTACTTCACTATTTATTTCTATATCTTTTCCATGATACTTAAATAACTCTGCAGTAAAATCTTTAAAATCTGCTTCAATAGTCCAATATTCTTTAGGTATAAAAGCAAGTATTTCTCTTTCTCTATCTACTATTAACTTTAATGCTACACTTTGAACTCTACCAGCTGACTTACCACCTGTTTTATATTGCATCAACTTACTTAATCTAAAACCAATAATCCTATCAAGTATTCTTCTAGTTTCTCCACTTTTAACTAAATCCATATCTATTTTACTAGGATTATTAATAGCATTTAAAACAACATCTTTAGTAATTTCTCTAAATACTACTCTATCATATTTATCCTCTGGTATTTCAAGTTCATCAAGTAAATGCCAAGATATATTTTCTCCTTCACGGTCAGGGTCGGTAGCTAAATATACATGATCTGCATCACTTACTAATTTCTTTAATTGTTTTACATCTTTAGTTTTACCAGTAATTATCTTATAGTTAGGTTTAAAATCATTATCTAAATCCACTCCTAACCCATATTTACCAGTAGTAGCTAAATCTCTTATATGACCCTTACTAGATACCACTTTATACCCAGTACTTAAATACTTTTCAATAGTTTTAGATTTAGCTGGTGACTCAACAATTACAATATTATTCATTAATCTTCTGTATTCTCCTTTTCATTTTTAAGTTCATTCATTTTAGTTTCTAAATAATTAAAATAATTATTCTTAATAGCAATATTACTCATTTGAATCTTTAAACTAACCCTATTAGTTATATCTCTTATTTCATCATCTGTATAACTATTATCTTGATAAAATTTAACATTTCCAGTCGCAGCATTATAATATGCTTTCTCATTCTTCCAAGAACCATCAGCAAATACTACAATTGATTCATAATCTTCACTAAGTAAATCACTACCCATATATAATCTTGGATCAAACTCAAGTCCCATAAGGTTAGCTAAAGTTGGAACAAGATTAATATATGTAGAATACTCGTTAAATTCTTTAGGTTTCATACTACTATTATATATCACAAATGGAGTTCTTTCAATTTCATAATCATTTAAATCTCCTTTAATAGTTTCACTAATAGTTGATTTATTAAGTCCATAAGGATAATGATCAGCAAGAAGTACAATTACAGTATCATCTAACTTTTTAGCATCAGTTAACTTATCTATCATAACTCCTATGGCATCATCCAATACTTTTAACTTAGATAAATATCTACTCATACTAGTAGAATATCCCATAGCTTTATAATTATCTTTATATAAGTCTCCATAAGTAGATGAAGATGAATATGGTTGGTGAGTAGTAACAGTAGTTAACCAAGTCATCCACTTACCTTTATTTTTAAGCTCTATATCCATTGCTTTTTCAAAGAATTCAATATCACTAGGCCACTCTCCATAATAAGATGCAGTCTTTATATCTAAAGATGCTGCATTATAGAAAGTTCTACTACCCATATTTACATGTATAGTAGGTCTTTTATAATACCATTCACTAAAATCATGCATACTATTAGTTGTATATCCAGCATTATTAAATAAATTAAATATAGCTTCATAATATCTATTATCTACATAAACATTACTTGTACATGCATTATATAGACTATATAAACCTGTCATAGCACTAAACTCATTATTACCTGTAGCACAACTATTTCTTGGAGAATATTCATTATTCCAATGCCATCCTTCACTATAAAGTTTATAGAAATTTGGAAATAATTCTTTATTAATTATTGTATTATTAACAGATTCCATAAGAATAACTATAACATTCTTATCTTTAAACATACCAGTATAATCATTATAATCAGTTACTTCATTACTTAAAAAATAATTATGAAGATTCAAATACCTAATATCCGTTTCATTGTCAGCAATTGTTTGTAAATCATTACTTACACTTCTAGTTTTTTCACTCTTTATTTTCTTACTTGACTTACTAGCTTTTTTAAACACAGTTATTTCTTGATCACTTGGAAATAAATAACTCTTTACATCAAGTACTCCAAATACATTAGTACCAAATTGATTAATAGCTAAACTAGGATTACTAACATTTTTAAATAACTCTCTATTAGTAGTAGTTTGAAATTTATTTTGCATAAATCCCCAGTTAATTGAGCCATAGTACAAGAACAATAATAAGATTAAAACAAAAGGTATTAGAAAGTTCTTTTTATTAAGAATAAGATATTTATATTCTTGAGTTTTTGCCATATAGATTAAATAAATAACATAAAGAATAAAGGGAATAAACAATAAATAATAAGTTATATGAAAAGACATTAAATAATCTTTTAAATAGTCTTTTACTGCTCCAAATTGACTTGATGTATTAAAAGAAATATAAACACCTAAGTAATTCATAAATCCTACTTGTAACCAAGCATAGAATGAAGAAATAAAAGCAAATAATATATTGATAGTATTCTTTATCCATCTTTTTCTAATTAAAGAAGATAAAGAAGATACAAAAAGACTTATAATAAGACTTCCAAGTAAAATTCTTACTGTAGACCAAGAAAATATCGGGAATTTATTAATAAGTCTAAATATTATATCTACACTAAAAAAAACAAAACTTAACAACATAAAATTGTTTCTAAAACGATCATCTAATATTTCTGTATAATATTTTTTTAATTTATTTTTCATTAATTCCACTCTCCAATACTTCTTTAACAGGTTTAAAACTCATTCGATAATTATCTAATATACCATATTTATGAATTAATTCAAGATGTCTTTTAGTTGGATACCCTTTATGGTGTGAAAATTCATACATAGGATAAGTCTTATCAAGTTCAATCATCATTTCATCTCGAGTAACTTTTGCTACAACACTTGCAGCACTTATAGATATACTTAATAAATCCCCTTTAATAATAGGAGTTACAGGTATGCCAACTTCTAATTTCATAGCATCACTTAAAATATGTTCTGGCTTTACACTAAGATTTTCTATTGCTTTCATCATAGCTAATCGAGATGCTTCAAGAATATTTATTTTATCTATAACTTCAGCAGATACTACACCTATTCCGACACTTACTGCATCTCTTAAGATAATATCATAATATATTTTTCTCTTTTTTTCACTAATTTTTTTAGAATCAGTTAGTCCATCAAGCTGGTAATTTTTAGGCAGTATTACCGCCGCTGCAACCACAGGCCCAACTATCGGACCACGACCAACTTCATCAGTACCCGCAATAAGTGATATACCATCTTCATATAAAGCACGTTCATATTTTAAATTATCTATCTCCATATATCAAATGTTACTCCTTTAATTTTTTCACTCACTACATCATTATATACCTTTTTACTAATTTTGTCATAATCAACTTCATTATTTTTAATAGCACCTATCTTTTTACCAATAGTTTCATACATTTCCATAATATCATTATCTTCTATATTATATAGTTCTTTTACTAAATAGTTATAGTTATCAAATAAGAAGTTTAAAATATGAATACATATTTGATCCATATTAAGAATATCACTTTTTATACCACCTGTTGCCGCTATATTCAAAGCAATTTCTTCATTATCTAATTTAGGCCATAAGATACCTGGAGTATCTAAAAGTGTTATACCATACTTAGTTTTAATATATGTTAAAGATTTAGTAACACCTGGTCTATTTTCTGCAGTAACTACCTTTTTATTACACATTTTATTTATTAGAGTACTCTTACCTACATTAGGTATTCCTACTACTAATATACGTAGTTCTTTTTCATGAAGTCCTTTAGCTAATCTTTTTTCTTGCATATCTTTAACAAGTATATTAGTAGAATTAACTATCTCTTTTATAGAATTTTGATTATTTAAATCTACTAATAATACTTTATATCCTAAGTCTTCATAGTATTTAACCCACTTATTAGTTACACCTATATCACATAGATCTTTTTTAGTCATTATAAGTAGTTTTCTTTTATTCTTAAGAACATCATCCATATCTTTTATCTTACTAGAATATGGTATTCTTGCATCTACTAATTCATAGACTACATCTATGTTATTAATATTTTCATTTATAAGTCTTTTAGTTTTAGCCATGTGGCCTGGGTACCAGTTTATATTAGTTTTTTGTAAGTTTTTTTCTTCATTATTCATATCTATTCACCTACTTTATTATAAGTTTCTTGTAATTCAATTTCAGCCTTTTTAACGAAAAAATCATTATTCTTAATTGGAATATTATTATCAGTAATTACTTTTTTCATCTCTTCTATAGAATTATAAAATCTATCTGCATAATTACATTTATCTCCTATTTCAATATAAATATGCTTATTGTTAACGTTTTGGATAACTAATTCGTCTTTATCCGTTGCATAAACTAACATATGATCATTTATTCTAATTAACTCCTGAAAGCCTAATTTTTCAAATAATAATTTGGAATTACTAATATCGTCAATTTTAACTTTTACTTTTCCTTGCCTTGTTATTTCTTTATTTTCATTATACTCTTTATATTTATAAGTTAACAATTTAGTTTCTTTATCTTCTTCAATAATATTTCTAATTAAAACACATTTGTTTAACATGGATAAGTAATCATCTTCCTTATCATTCTTATTAATTAAATATATATCATTTAAATCATAAACTTCTTTTAATTCAAAGCCATTTTCTTCAAGTATTTTAATTAAACTGCTTAAATCAACACAAACTTCTACAGTTATTTCACTTTCATAATTCATATTATTTCACTCCTCTTTTACTAGCAGTTACTGCATCGTAATCAATACCGTAATTCCTATACTTTTTTAACTTATTTTAGTCTTTTTATACTATCTTTTATCAATTTTTATTACATTTTATCATAAACATGCAAGATGTTAATTCTCACAAAGTCTTATAAATAAAGGCTTTCTCCAAAAGTTACGAAAAACCGTAATCAACCAATTTATATTAGTTTTATTTTCATTCATGAGAATCATCTCCTTGTTCTACTTAATATTTTAACAAATTTTTGAGGAATATTTTCATTATCTTCTTTTGATAATCTTAAATATCCTGCTACATTCCAATTTGATATTTTAATCACTCTTTTTTTTTATAATATCTTATTAATACAAATTTCTTTTTACAAAATCATTATATATCCATTCAGGTCCGTAATCAAAAACTTGAATTAATTCTTCAATCAATTCTTGCTTTGACATTCTATTTAAGTATTTAATTGCTTTGTCATATTCCTCTTCTTGCTCTTTTTCATACTCTTCTTGTAATCGATTTTGTTCTTCTTCAAAACTAACTGCCTCATTTGGAAAAGCAGTAAAATATGTTGCGACTATATGTTTACATATTATTCTTTTACCATTAGCTAAGGGACAATTACATGAAGATTTCCTAGGATGTTCAATATCCAAATGGACATTATAATTATTGGTTCCTTTTACAATGCTTGAATACTCATTTTCATTTATTTTATTCAATTCATCAACCCTTTTTTCTTTATAATAATCTAAACCTCTCCAACATGAACTACCAGTAGCTAAAGATATTATTCCCATAACTTTACTCCTCTTTATTTCCATTTCCTAGCAATTTTATTTTTTCAGCATTATTAAGAATATTTAATTGATATTTTGCAATTTCACTTAATATTTCAAATCTTTCCTCTTTACTTTTTCCTTCTTTAATTAATTCTGCATTATGTGATTCTAAATTTGATAATACTGTTAACTCATTAATTGTTGCATAATCTCTAACATTAGATGTTTTTGCTAAATCAGAATTAAGTTCTCTCCATTTTTTAGACGTTGTATTAAATACTGCAACATTCAAAACATCTGCTTCTTCAGCATACTTTAACCATTCTCTATTTTTATAAAAATCATTATCTGGCAATATGTAATTTTTAATTGCATCCGTATGTATTAAATAATTGTTTTTCGTTAATATTCTTTTTACATCCCACTCCCTGTTTTGATTTTCAATTTCTTTTAACCTTTCAAATTCTTTTATTAAATATAGTTTAAATACCGGACTAATTGCAGAAGCGAATTCGAAAGCTATATCTTTATGTGCATAAGTTCCTCCATACTTTCCTCGTTTTGAATATATACCAATTGCATTTGTTTTTTCACACCATTCAGTAACACTTAATGTAAATGTATGAAGCCCTGCACTTTTTCTAAACCCGTCGAATTCGACGGAATTAAAATTTGGATTATAAATAGACTCCCATGTTCCTAAAAATTCCAAAGTAATTCTATTTCTTAACCAGTTTCTTATAATGTCATCAGCTTTCGATTTTCCCTCTTTGTATTTACCAAAATCAGAAATACAAATATAATCATTATCATCTATGTTTGTAATATTTACTTTAATATTTTGAACTTCTATTATTTTATTTGACATATATTCACCTCCAATTTATCAAATTACAAAAGATAAAATTTTGAAAAGATGTTGATTTTTCAATAGTTTCGGCTAGTGTTTAGATAATTCGTACTTTCCCAGTTGATATTTGTTTTGTTATTGTTCATTTTCATCACTTCTTTCAACTTTTTCAAGTTCAATTAAATATTTATCAAAATCTGATTCATATAATTTATCTTGAATAATTCTATATTTTTCAAATTCAGTTATTGCTTTATCACATGCTATTTTATGTGATATTTTACCAGCGTCTTGTAATATTTCTCTATCAGTAAGCTTTAAAAATTCATCGAATTTATTAGCCCAATCTTCCATAGTCATAGGTAAATGTCTTATAGCCCTACTTTCTGCTAAGTCAAGATAAGCAGATACAATTCTCCTTAATGAATATAACTCTTCTTCAGTTAAATAATTTTTAGCAATAACAACATCACTTTCGATAATTTTACCATTAGGTGATGCCTCCCAATTAGTAAGTCCCATATGCTCTTTCTTAGAATCTGCCCTATTATATATAATTTCTGCTGCAGTATTGCCAGTTACAGAATAGTGCATTTTATTTTGAACTTTTTTAAAAAATTCCAAAGTTGTTTTTGAGGCTTTATCATAATCAATACTTGTAGCATATATATCAGTTATTTTTTGGTAAAATCTTCTTTCAGAAAGCCTTATTTCCCTAATTCGTTCAAGTAATTCATCGAAATATTTTTTTGTTAAAATAGATCCACCATTTTTTAGTCTTTCATCATCTATTGCAAAACCTTTAATAGTATATTCTTTCACTATTTCATTAACCCATTTTCGAAATTGAACTGCACGTTCATTATCCACTTTAAATCCAATTGCTATAATCATTTGCAAATTATAATGAACTACATTCCTTGATACTTCCCTATTTCCTTCTTTTTGAACTATTCGAAATTTTCGAATAGTTGATTCTTCTTTCAACTCATTATCATTATATATTTTTTTAATATGATAATTTATTGTGTTTATTTCTACATTATAGAGAGTTGATAACATTTTTTGAGTAAGCCAAATATTTTCATGTTCATATCTTACTTCAATTGTTTCTTTATCAGTTCCAGTTGCTGCAATAAAAGTTAGATATTCAGCAGCACTTGATCTAATCGTAATATTATTTTTTTTCATAAAATTACCTCCTTTATTTATCATAAAAGTTTCTTTATGTCATTTTCACCTGATTTTCATTATAATTTTTATTGATTTTTTATTAAAAAATGTAAAAAGAAATTTAATTAAAAAACTTATAAAATAAGGGCTTAAACGAATGTTTATATAAGTCATTCTTTAACGGTTGATACTCGTTGATGGTAAACTTTTTACATCTTCACTCATTTTTTTATTTCTCATTACGTTTATCAAATTATCTTTTATATTCATTTTTGTTACAATTTTATTATTTATATATTATCTCTCCTTTCTATTAATTTTTTGTTTAAAATCAATTTTAGCATTTATATATTTATAAATATAAATATAAATATAAATATAAATACATTTTACTTTATTTTCCAATTCTAATCTAGTAATATTAATAAAATTTAATTTTTTACTTATAATTGCTTCGTGATGATTAGGGGTTATAACCCTTTCCATTACATTTGGAATTTAAATTATTTAGTTAGTTTTTTTATATTATTTTGATTATATAAGTATTCTTCTATATGAATTTGGTGCCCATAATCATTAACGTTATCAACTTGTTTCATTTTCCCATACATTCTCATAAATACTATATTAAATGGATCATACGAACTACCAGAATTTCTAAATCTAATTGGTATATGATAT
>CAKOMQ010000021.1 GCA_934096715.1 uncultured Bacilli bacterium | reverse complement strand
GGAGAAATCAAAAACTTAACAAAAGGACAAAGTGTATCAATACCACTAACAAGTAGTGTAACAAATACAGCAAACACTCAAGACAAATTAGTAGGTAATTCATATACAATAAAAATAGAACCATATACAAGCGGAGATATAAAGGCATTTTCTTGTAAGTTAAGGTACAAAATAGATACAACAAAAACATTTGTCCAAAATTTAGTTGATAGTAAATGGTTATATCAAACAAATTTAGAAAATGATGGATATAGATATGTTGGAACAAATCCAGATAACTATGTATGCTTTGGTACGACAGATAAATCAGAATGTATAGCAAATCAAGATAAACACATGTATAGAGCAATTGGAGTATTCTCAGATTCAAACGGAAATAATCATGTAAAATTAATTAAATATAAACAATTGGGAAAATATGCATGGAATGCAGATCCTGAAACTAATACATCATGGGAAATCAGTGATATGTATAAAGGCCTAAACGGAAGTTATTTCTTAACAAATACAACATATGATTATTTACAAAATACAACATGGAGTAATAGAATTGAAAACTGGACATGGAGTGCAGTAAATACAAAAACATATGAAGATGAAACAAATAACCCGGATTATTGGCAAAGTAGTCCAAAAGGAATATATTTAAATGAAATGCATAAGATATCTACCGGAACATTATGTACAAATACTAATGGTAGCGTAGTAAATTGTAATGGTGGAGCATGGACAAATCCTACAGCTAAAATAGGATTAATGTATGCAAGTGATTATGCATTATCATTGGGATCAAGTGCTTTAGAACTAGCAACAGGAACTGATTTAAATAAGGCCTTATTAAAAACAGGCTGGATGCATCAAAGTAATAATGACACATCGAAGTCTTGGCATGAATGGACGCTTTCTCGTTTTGGGGATGTTAGTGGTATCTTCGTTGCGTGGTATGTCGATAGCGATGGTATCGTGTACAGCGGCCGTGTGGACAATACGTTTGGTGCTCGCCCAGTCTTCTATCTTACAACAGACACTAAAATTTCTGATGGATATGGTAGTCTAGAAAATCCATTTATAATAGAAAGTTAAGTCTAGTTTATACTAGATTTTTGGTCTCGTTAACTTAACTGTGTCTCGTATAAAAGATACTATAGAGTTTTATAAATAATACACTTATAAAACTTCAATAAATGTACCTATATTAAACTATAATTGGTATAAGATGTTAAGTCATTAAGTAGCATATGCTACTTTTTTTGATATATAAAAAAGATACTAGAGCATTTCACTAGTATCTTCTGTTATTTTACCTATTAGGGTATTTTTTAAATCTTGTTCATCATCACCAAAGTCATTTGATATATCAATAACTCTTAATACTTCGTCTAGACTTGTATAACCACTTATTACTTTGATAAGGCCATCTTTAAGTAAAGTTCCTTGAGTAGGGTTGTAAACAAGTTTTCTTAATTCATCTTTACGAATATTATTAACAATAGCGTCTCTTATATCTTGATTAAGTTCTACTATTTCTTGTAGAGCAATTCTTCCTTTGTAACCTTTAATGCATTCTGTACAACCAACTGGTGTATATATGTTTTCGACATCCATATTAAGTACTTTTTTAAATATATTCTTTTCATATGGAGTAGTAGGCCTAGCGTTTCTACACTTTGGACATAATTTTTTAACTAATCTTTGAGATATGATACCTGATAAAGCACTTCCTAGTAAGTATCTTTCGACATCCATATCAAGTAGTCTTTCAATTGTACTAAGAGAGTTATTAGTATGAATTGTTGATAATACTAAGTGTCCAGTAATCGAAGCACGAACAGCGATTCTTGCAGTCTCATCATCACGAATTTCTCCAATCATTATTATGTCAGGGTCTTGTCTTAAAATGCTACGTAAAGTATTACCAAATGTAAGTCCAATTTCACTCATAACTTGAACTTGATTTATACCAGGTATTTTCATTTCGACTGGATCTTCAACAGTAATAATATTAGCTTCAGTTTTATTAAGTACTTGTAACATACTATATACAGTAGTAGATTTACCACTACCAGTAGCACCAGTTACTAATATAATACCATTTGGTTTCTTAATAAGTTCTTCTACTTTTTCAAAATTACTTTTAGTAAGTCCTAGAGATTCAAGACCACTATTACTAAGTGTATAGTCAAGAATACGGATAACTATTTTTTCTCCATCAACAATAGGTAAGCTACTTACACGTAAATCTAAATCACTATTTTCATGTAGCCCTTTTATTGCACCATCTTGAGGAAGTCTAGCTTCAGTTATATTCATACCACTTATTATTTTAATACGTGTTATTAAGTTCTTTTTTACTGTATTTGGAACAGTTACATAAGAAAGAAGAGTGCCATCAATACGAATTCTAACATTAATCCCATCAGGTGTTGGATCAAAGTGAATATCTGATGCGCCATGATTAACCGCATCAATAATAATTTCATTAACTATATCTACAATTGGTTTATTGTCAAAATCATAAGTATTGAACACTTAAATCACCCAAATCTTCTTTCTATTCTATAAATAATTATAATATATTTTTTAATATTACACAATAACTTGTATAGACATTTTTCAATTATTTTAGTACAATTTATAATATGAAAACAAAAGTAAGAATTAAAACTAATCCTAAAATTAAGATTATAGAAGAAGAAAATTCTTTGCTTTTTCCAGTGTATTCCTATATAAAAAAAGATGAATATCATGAAGGATATGTTTATAAAGATTTTCTAATAGGTGAGTATTATACTACCGTATCAGGAGAAATATTAGGTACTAAAAAGATGTATTTTAATGGGCATTTTGAAGAATGTCTAGAAATTAAAAACAACTTTAAAGAAACTATGGTAGAAAATCCTTATATAAATAAAGAATTTGACAGTCTTAAAAAAGAAGATTTTTTAACTCTTTTAAAAGAGAAAGATTTAGGATATTTATATAACTCTTGTAATAAGGATAGTAAAATACTTATAATTAATACTATAGATAATGTATATGAATATAATAATATATTTAATATTAAAAATAATAAAGAGAATATCTTAGATTATATAAATAAAATAGGTAAGATTCTTAATGTAGATAAAATTATTATTTTATTTAGAAATTCTAGTGAAATAGGAATAGAGAGCTTTGTTAATTTAATTGGATTATATTCTAATATGGAAATAAAATTAATACCTAATATATATATAACTGATATAAATGATTTTATTAATATTGATAATTATATCATGTTAAGTAGTATAGATATCTTAAATATAATAAATAATTGTTTATATAATAAAAGATTAGATAGCAAGTATATAAGTATATATGATATAGAAAATAATATTATTAAAGTTATCTTAGTAAAGAAATATACTTCGTTATTAGAAGTACTAGATAATATAGAAGATAAAGATATTTATTATAACGGATTATACTTAGGTTATAAAATAAAAGATATAGATAAATATTTAGTAGATGATTTATTAAATTGTATATTTTTAGTACCTAAAAATTATAAAATAAATTGTATTAATTGTGGAGCATGTAATAAAGTTTGTCCCAAAAATATAGATGTATACAATCATTTAATTAGCAAGTGTAAAAGTGATAATTGTATTAATTGTGGACTATGTAACTATATATGTCCAAGTAATATAAATATTAGAGATATTTTAACTGGAGAAAACTATGAAGAATGATAAAATAAAAAAAATAATATTAACTTATATATACTTATTTATTCCTTTTATTATGTATTCTATCTATAAGAATGGATATTTACTTTATAAGGATAACTTAGTTAATTTAACGGGTGTTCTAAAACCACTTATACTCCCTTTAATAGGAGTTACTCTTTTATATGTAGCTAGTAAAAAAATAAAAAAATATGATATGTTTGATCTAGTTAATATATTACTTATTTCTATGTGTGTAAGTCCTAGAATCAATTATTTATTATTTATACTATTAATTATTTCTTATTTAGTTTTAAAACAAGTATTAAAGGATAAAATTAATTTAGTGGTACTAGTTATTCTAATTAGTTATATGTTTACAGGTATTATGAATAAAGGAGAAGCAACAATTCTTTATGACTTAACTTATACTGATATGTTTTTAGGTAGAAATGTAAGTGGTATAAGTACTAGTAGTATCTTACTTAGTTTAATTAGTTTAGGTATATTATCATCATCTATCTATTATAAAAGAATTATTCCTATAATAAGTATTATAGGTTATCTAGGATTATCTATTATTTATTATCTGATTAGTAAAGATAATTCTTTATTATTTAATAGTCTTTATTATTTTGCAGTAGTATTTATAAGTACTATACCTGAGTATTCTCCAAATAGTAAAAAAGATATGGTTATATATGCATCTATCTTATTTATAGGTAGTTTCTTAATTAGTTTAATTAATCCATATATAAGTGTATTTGTAACTTTACTTATATTATCAATAATTAAATTCTTGAGAGGAGTTAAAAAGAAGAATGAAATTTCAAATTAAAGATTATGTTATAGAGTATGAAGTTATAAGAAAAGATAATAAGAATTTATACTTTCGATTTAATGATAATTGTAAACTAATTATAACTGCTCCTAAATACATAAGTGATAAGGAAGTAAAAGATTTAATTAGTAAGAATGCTAGTAGTTTGCTTACAATGTATGAGAATGCTTTAATTAAAAAAGAAAGAAAAGGATTCTTTTGGTATTTAGGTAAAAGCTATAAAGTAGAGTTTGATAATCGAGTAAGTGATGTAGTATTTGATGAAGACACTATTACTTGTATGAATGAAGAAAGTTTAGAAAAATTCTATTTAGATGAATGTAGTAGAGTATTCCAAGAAGAAATAGAAGCATGTAAAAAATGTTTTAATAATTTACCTGAATTTTCTTTTAGAATAAGAAGTATGCGTACTAGATGGGGTGTATGTAATAGGAGAACTAATACAATTACTTTAAATACTGAACTGCTTGAAAAAGATATTACTCTTATAGATTATGTTATTATTCATGAATTATGTCACTTCTTTGAACCTAATCATAGTAAGAATTTCTGGCATTTAGTAAGCCTTGCATGTCCTGATTATAAAGAAAAAAGAAAGAAATTAAAATATTAATTGCCTTTTATGGGTGATTTTTATTTGCAACTAGAAAAATTATGAATATCTTATTATAGGGTGACTGATAATGAAATTAATATGTCATAGGGGAATTCATGATAGAAAAATTAAAGAAAATACTTATGAAAGTATAAAAAAAGCTTTAGATAGTGATAAATATATAGGAGTAGAATTCGATGTAAGAACTACTAAAGATAATGAATTTGTTGTTCATCATGATCCGCTTTGTAATGGAACTTTGATAAGTAATACTCTTTATAATGAATTACCTAAGTATGTTCCTAAATTAGAAGATATATTAAAAATCAACAGTGATAAGATATTTTTAATAGAAATAAAAAATATTAATGGTAATATAAATAAGTTTATTAGACTTCTTGATAAGTATAAAGATAAGAATCTTTATGTAATGAGTTTTAATAGTAAATTAATGAATAAAATATGTAATAAAGATGTCTCTTTTAAGACTGGAGTATTAAATTATGTACTAAATACCATGGATATGAGTTGTTTAGATTTTATATGTATGCTTGATACTCTTCTATCAGATGAACTTGTAAGTGTAGCAAAGTCCCATAATAAAGAAATAATGTCATATGGCATTATTAATAAGAATAATATAGGTACAATGGACATCTATTATATAGTTGATAATGAGTTGACAGTAAAGTAGTAAGTTATCTTTAAATATTATGAAAATATATAGTATAATTAAATAGGTGAGTTTATGAAAATAATTGTTAGTGCAGGAGGAACTGGGGGACATATTTATCCGGCTCTTGCTATTATAGAAGAATTTAAAAAGCAAGAAAAAGATTTAGAAGTATTATATATTGGTACTCATAATAGAATGGAAAAAGATATAATACCAAAACATGGTATAAAATATGAACCAATTACTATATATGGTTTTAGTAAAACAATGATTAAAAGAGATATTAAAAATATTGGCTATATAGTGTCTAGCTATAATAAATGTATAAATATTATGAAAGAATTTAAACCAGATGTAGTAATAGGCGTTGGTGGTTATGTAACATTTCCAGTTATAATGGCCGCTAAAAAGATGAATATTAAAACAGTAATCCATGAACAAAATAGTATTCCAGGTAAAGCTAATAAATTTTTATCTGCAAGTGTTGATTTAATTCTAACATCTTTTAAAGATTCTAATAAGTATTTTAAGAATAAGCATGTTGTTTATACAGGTAATCCAAGTGGGGATAATGTTAAGAATTTAAAGAGTATTGATCCTTCTAGTTATGGACTTAGTAAGAGTAAAAAGAAAGTCTTAATTACTTGTGGTTCTTTAGGTAGTAGCGGACTTAATAGTAAATTAATAGATTATTTAAATGATGTTAAAGATTATGAAGTTTTATTTGTAACAGGTAAAAATAACTATGATGATATGAAAAAAGTAATTAATAATAAGAATGTTTTCTTAACACCATATATAAATAATCAAGCAGGAATACTTAAGAATATGGATTTAATTATATCTAGATCTGGAGCATCTACTTTAGCAGAAATAGTTGAGTCTTTAGTGCCATCTTTAATTATTCCATCTCCATATGTAAGTAATAATCATCAATATTATAATGCTTTATCTTTAAGTGAAGCTGGATGTGTTAAAATGATTGAAGAAAAAGATTTAACTAAAGAAATACTAGAAAGTAGTGTAGAAAAATTACTTAATAATAATATGTTAAGAGCACAAATAAAGAATAATATAAGAAAAAATATGATATCTAATAGTAGTAATATAATATATAAGGAGATAAAAAAGATAATATGAATGAATTTGGAGAAGTACTTAAAAATGTAGATTTAACTAAGTATAATAGTTATGGTATTAAAAGTGGATGTAAGTATTTAGTATACCCAAATAATGTAGATGATCTAGTTAAATTAATTGAATATTTAAGTAATGAAGGTATTAATTATAAGATATTTGGTAGCTTTTCTAATGTAATATTACCAAGTAGTATATTTAATGGTGTTATTATTAAATTAGATAAACTTGATAATGTAGAAGTATTTGACGACTATGTTATAAGTGAAGCAGGAGTCCTGCTAAGTGTACTTGTTAATATTTTGATGGCTAAGAATAAAGGTGGATTTGAGCTTTTAGGTACTATTCCAGGAACACTAGGTGGTGCGATATATGGAAATGCTGGTGTAAAAGAATATGCAATTCTAGATTTTATTGAGTACATAGAAGTTATAAGAAATAATGAACTTGTAAAATTAGATAAAGATGTTGTTAAGTATTCTTACAGAAGTACCATATTTAAAAATAATACTGATATAATTGTAAGAGTTAAACTAAGAATAGAAGATAAAGACAGTAAACTTATGCGAGATGTATTAAGTGAGTTAAGAACTAAAAGAAGAGAATCACAACCACTTGAATATAAGAATGCTGGTAGTGTATTTAAAAATCCAACTGGATACTATGCGGGAGAACTTATTGATAAATGTGGTCTTAAAGGTTATAATGTAGGTGGAGCTTATGTTTCTAATAAGCATGCTAATTTTATAATTAATAAAGATAACGCTACTAGCGAAGATATATTATCTTTAATAGATATTATTAAAAGTAGAGTAAAAGAAGAATATAATGTAGATTTAGAATTAGAACAAATAGTAGTTAAATGGTAATAATATATGGAAAAAGAAAAAAGTAAAAAGAAAAGAAAATTTAAGTTAGGTGGATTATTTTTAATAGTACTTATAATGTATTTACTTTTTTCATTTGGATATTTTCTATATAAATTACCTATTAAACATGTAGATATTGTAAATAATTATTATCTAACTGATGACTATATAATAGATTTATTAAAAATAAAGAATAGTAATTTTCTTACCTTTAGTACTTACAGCGCTCGTAAGAAATTAAATAAAGAAGATTTGGTAGTTAATTCAAGTATTAAGAAAACTTTAAATGGAGGACTTAAAATAGATGTCAATGAAGAAAAAATACTCTTTTATAATTGGAATAACAAAAAAATAGTCTTATTAAATGATGAAGTTAAATATGATGAAAAGTATTTAGGAGTACCTTCTTTAATTAATTATGTACCTGATAAGATATATCATAAATTAGTTAAGAAGTTTAATTTATTAGATAGAAATATTTTAAGTATGATTAGTGAAATAGAATATAGTCCTGATAGGATAAATGATGTTGTAATAGATGAAAATAGATTCTTAATAAGAATGAATGATGGTATTAAGATATATGTTAATATTTATAATATTAAGAAACTTAATAATTATTTAGAAATATATGATGCAATACTTAAGAATAATACTGAAAAAACAGGATGCTTATATTTAGATAGTAATAGTAAGAATTATGTTTATGGTAGTTGTACTAGTAGTAGTCCTATTACTACAGGAGATAAAGGTAATGAAAGTTAATTATGATTTAGAACTTCTTAAATTAATAGATAATTTAGATTATATTCCTAAGCTTCTTTTACATAGTTGCTGTGGTCCATGTTCTAGCTATGTGATATCATTTTTATCAGACTATTTCGATATTACAGTCGTTTATTATAATCCAAATATTGAACCAATAGATGAATATAATCACAGAAAGAGTGAACAAATTAGGTTGCTAAAAGAAATTAATCATAAAAATAGATTAGATTTTATAGATAGTGATTATGATAATGGTAATTTTCATGAGTATGTTAGAGGTTTAGAAAATGAACCAGAAGGTGGAAAAAGATGCTTAAAATGTTTTAATTTAAGACTAGAATATACAGCTAATCTTGCTAAAAATTTAGGTTATGATTATTTTGGAACAACTCTTTCAGTAAGTCCTTATAAAAATAGTGATGTTATAAATAATATTGGAAAAACACTAGAAAATAAATATAATATTAAATGGTTAGTTAGTGACTTTAAGAAAAGAGATGGATATAAAAAATCTATTGAATTATCTTATAAGTATGATTTATATAGACAACATTATTGTGGATGTTTATATTCTAAAGAAGATGAATAAGGTCATCTTTTTCTTTTAAAGAAAACATTGTACTATCCATCTAATAATAGGTCTTTATATATAGATAAGTCTCATATAATAAATATGGGACTTTTTGTTTGTAATTATGAAAAAGTATGATATAATACTAGTGGCTTATTAGTCAAATATTCATTAATTTCTAGCGTGAGCCTAGTGCTACAAAAGTAGTGGTCAACATGCTTAGATGAAATTAAGAAGAAAAACGAAGGAGGAGATGAGATTATGGCCGTAGTTTCTATGAGTTATTTATTAGAAGCTGGAGTACATTTTGGACATCAAACTAAAAGATGGAATCCAAAAATGAAAAAGTATATCTTTACAGCAAGAGAAGATATATATATTATTGACTTGCAAAAAACAGAAGAATTACTAGAAAGTGCTTACAATGAAATTAAGACTATTGCTGAAAATGGTGGTAAGTTCTTATTTGTTGGTACTAAAAAACAAGCTAGTGAAGTTTGTATTGAAGAAGCATTACGTAGTAAATCTTATTATGTAACTGAAAGATGGTTAGGTGGAACACTTACTAACTTCAGAACTATTCGTCGTCGTGTAAAAAGACTAGAAGAAATTGAAGAAATGGAAAAAAGTGGTAAGTTTGAATTACTACCTAAAAAAGAAGTTATTCAAATTAAGAAAGAATATGCTAAATTAAATAAGGTATTATGTGGTATTAGAGAAATGGAAAAATTACCACAAGCTTTAATTATTGTAGATCCTAAAAAGGAAATTAACGCAATTAGAGAAGCTAGAAAATTAAATATTCCAGTGTTTGGTATTTGTGATACTAATGCTGATCCTGATGATGTAGATTTCGTTATACCTGGTAATGACGATGCTGTAAGAAGTATTAAAGTTATGTTAGGTGTATTAAATAATGCAATTTGTGAAGTAAATAATTTAGAAATAGTTGATTACGTTAGTGAAGATGACAAGAAAAATAAAGAGCCTAAGATGGAAGATGTTATGAAAGACGACAAATATCTAAATGGTAAAAAAGAAGATGTTGTTGTTGAAACTGAAGTAAAGAAAGCTCCTAAAAAGGAAGTAAAGAAAGTTGAAAAAACTGAAACTACTGAAGATTTAAGTTCTAAAACTTTAAGTGAATTAAAAGCAATTGCTAAAGGTAAAGGACTTAAAGGTTATTCAACTATGAAAAAAGATGAATTATTAGATGCTTTAAAATAAGAAAGGGATAATTATGGAAATTACTGCAAGTATGGTAAAAGAATTAAGAGAAACTAGCGGTGCTGGAATGATGGACTGCAAAAAGGCTCTTAGTGAATGTAATGGTAATATGGAAGAAGCAATGAACTATTTAAGAGAAAAAGGCATTGCTAAAAGTGCTAAAAAGGAAGCTAGAATTGCTGCTGAAGGTTTAGCTAATATATTTGTTGATGGTAATAAAGCTGTTATACTAGAAGTTAATTCAGAAACTGACTTTGTTAGTAAGAATGAAGAGTTCGTTGGTATGATTGAAACTATTGGTAAAACAATTCTTAATAGTAATGTTAAAACTATCGAAGAAGCTGAAGCTTTAAAAATTAATGATGAAGAAACAATTAAAGATTTTATAGTAGCTAAAGTTGCTAAAATTGGAGAAAAGTTAACTTTAAGAAGATTTGAATTAGTTGAAAAAACTAACGATGAAGTATTTGGTGCTTATTTACATATGGGTGGTAAAATTGCTGCTTTAACAGTAATTAAAGGTGCTAATGAAGATGTGGCACGTGACATCGCAATGCAAGCTGCTGCTATGAAACCACTTTATTTAAATGAATCTGAAGTTCCTAGTGAAGTTATTGAAAACGAAAGAAAAGTTCAACTAGAACTTGCTATGAATGAAGGTAAACCTGCTGATATTGCTGAAAAAATGGTTGATGGAAGAGTTAAAAAATTCTTAAAAGATATTTGTTTAGTAGATCAAACATTTATTAAAGATAGCGACTTATCAGTTAATGATTACGCTAAAAAGAATGGCGGAGAAATATTAAAAATGGTTCGTTATGAAGTTGGTGAAGGTATCGAAAAGAGAAGCGAAAACTTTGCTGAAGAAGTAATGAATCAAATTAAAGGATAGTGTCAAATACTATCTTTTTTCTTATATTTACTTGTAAATTATTTGTATATAAGATATAATAAATCGTGAAAGAAGGAGTGTTTTAAACATGAAAAAGAATGTACATGAATTTGAAATTAAAATTGAAGGTAAGGAATGGGAAACTTGCCTAGATAATAGTTTTAAGAAAAATAATAAAGAAGTGAAAATTGATGGTTTTAGAAAGGGAAATGCACCAAAAGATATTTATATAAAGAATTTTGGAATTGAATCATTATATAACGACGCTGTTAATGAAGCATTAAATATTGCTTATAGAAAAGTATTAGAAGATAATAAAGTTATTCCAGTAGTTGAACCTACTATCGATGTTACAGGTATTAGCGATTCTACAGTTATATTTAAAATCACTATTATTAGTGAACCTGAAATTAAATTAGGAGAATATAAAAATTTAGGTGTTAAATTAGAAAAAGCTACTGCAACTAAGAAAGAAATCGAAGAAGAAATTAAAGCATTAAGAACACAACTTGCTGATGTAGTTGTAAAGGAAAATGGAGAAGTAGCTCTTGGAGATACTGCTATAATTGACTTTGATGGATATGTTGATGGAAAAGCTTTAGATGGTGGGAAAGGAGAAAACTTCCCATTAGAAATTGGTTCTCATTCATTTATTCCTGGATTTGAAGAAGGTTTAGTTGGACATAAAGCTGGAGAAGAATTAGAACTTAACTTAAAATTCCCTAGTGATTATGTAGAACATTTAAAAGATAAAGAAGTTTTATTTAAAGTTAAAATTAATGAAATTAAAACTAAGGTTGAACCAGAAATCAATGAAGAATTCTTTAAAGATCTTGGCTATGATGACATGAAAACTAAAGAAGAATTAGAAGCTGAAATTAAGAAAACTATTATTGAAAGAAAGAATCAAGAATTAGAAGATAAATTCTTAGATGAAGTACTAGAAAAAGCTAGTGAAAATTTAACAGTAGATATTAATGAAGAAATTATTGACGATGAAGTACATAGAATGATGCATCAATATGAAGATCAATTAAAAATGCAAGGTTTATCTATTGAACAATATTATGAATTTACTGGTACAACTCATGAAGACTTACATAAACAAATGGAAGGCGAAGCTACTAAGAGAGTTAAATATCGTTATTTAATTGAAAAAGTTGCTGAAGCTGAAAACGTTAAATTTACTGATAAAGAAGTTGAAGCTAAAATTAAAGAAATGGCTGAAAACTATGGCATTAGTGAAGAAGAATTAATTAAAGCTTATGGAAGTGCTGAAGTAATTAAATATGATATGAAAATGCATAAAGCATTAGAAATATTAAGAGATTCAAATAAATAATCAAAAAAATGGCTGCAAATGTTTGCAGTCTTTTTTTGACTTTTGTTTCACACTTTTGATATTTGTGGAACAAAAGTAAACATTTGTTACGACATTTGTTACGACATTTGTTACGACATTTGTTACGACATTTGTTACGACATTCTTCAAAATAAATAAAAATCATTTACACACTAACGAACGTATGTTATAATTGTATTATCCAAGGGGGTAAAATTGAAAATGAAGACATATAAGGCATATAAATTTAGATTATATCCAACTGATTCTCAAAAAGCATTAATTGAGAAAACTTTTGGCAGCACAAGATTTATATATAATACTTTTCTGGCTGAGAGAAAGAATAAATATGAATTAAATAAAACTAAAATAAACAAATATGATCAATTAAAAGAGTTAACTGTATTAAAAAAAGAATATGAATGGTTAAAAGAAATTGATTCATGTGCATTACAAACAGCTACATTTAACTTAGATGATGCTTTTGTAAAGTTTTTTAGTGGCTATGGATATCCAAAATTCAAAAAGAAAAATGTTCATGATAGTTATAGAACTAATAATATTAGAAGCACTTACAAAGATACTAATTACGAAAGTATCCGCATTGATTTAAAGAATAAATTAATTACGTTGCCTAAATTAAATGAAGTTAAAATTAGGGGTTATAGAAATTTAAAACTAATACCTGGTAAGATTAAGTCTACAACTGTATCAAAAGATGCAGGCAAATATTATGTAAGTGTTTTAGTAGAAGTACCATTTACTAAACCAGCTATTGATTTAAATAATGTTGTTGGGTTAGATTTAGGTATAAAAGATTTTATTGTTACTTCTGATGGAGAAAAAATTAAGAATGAAGTAAAAATGAATGAGAAAAGGTTAAAGGGATTACAAAAAGGTTTATCCAGATGTGTTCCTGGAAGTAAAAACTATAATAAAATGAAGTTAAAAATTCAAAGATTATATTTAAAAATAAGAAATTCAAGAAAGCATATGATTCATACTGTTACAAATAAGATATTAAAAGATAATGATATTATCGCAGTAGAATCATTAGATATAAAAGAAATGTATCAAGTACACAAAGTAGCAAAATATTTAAATCAAGTTCCAATGGGAGAATTCTTACGTATACTTAAATATAAAGCAGAATGGCTGGGTAAGAAAGTAATAGAAATAAATAAGTATTATCCAAGTAGTCAAATATGTAATAGATGTAATTATAAAGAAATAAAAGTAAAGGATTTAAGTGTAAGAAGTTGGATTTGTAAAAATTGTGAATGTGTTCATGATAGAGATATAAATGCTAGTATAAATATAATGTTTGAAGGATTAACAAAATATATAAAAGAAAATTTAATATAAAATAAAAAGTAAAAATTAGTAGGGTGGCGACCATCCGAAGTTGGTCTGTGGAGAAACCTTAGGCTTCTGTGAAGCAGAAAAATGATATCGTGAGATATCATAAGTGTTAGATTTTGTTAGAAATTTAACTTATGTTCCGGCATTTCTTACGACATTTTTTCTTATATAAATAATAAATAGTAATGTATAAACTTTAAAATTAATCAATGTAATTTGTAGAATTTTCCCTTTACAAAACAGCTTCCAACCATTATAATAAAACTTGCAAATTAAATTTTTGGGAGGTAATCTATGAACAAACAACTTTTAGTATTAATTCTTAAAAATTTAGTTATCTTACCACATCAAGAAATTAAGATAGAACTTAAAGATTCTATTAGTAAAAAGATCATAAGATTATCTGAAAAGAAGTTTAATAATAAACTTTTAGTAGTAGCGCCACTTGATGAACTTGAATCTTCTCCAAGTGTAGACGATCTACCTAAAATAGGTGTAGTCGCTAGTGTAACAAATGTAATTGAACTTCCTAATAATAACTTAAGAGTAAATATTAAGGGTGAAAAAAGAGTTAAAGTTGATGAGTATACAAGTTTTACTAATGATATTATTAATTCTTATATAAGTTTTTTGGAGTTACCTAAATATGATAAAGTACTTGAAGAAGCTACAACTAGAAAGTTAAAAGAACTTTTAAAAGAATATATAGATTCTAGTGAGAATGTAAGTAATAGCATATTAAAATCTATTAATAATATAACAGGTGTTAACTTACTTACAGATGTTATATGTGCTTTTATACCAATAAATACTCAAAGAAAATTAGAATATATGCAAGAACTAAATGGTATTAAAAGAGCTGACTTATTAATGAAAGATATTTCTCTAGAAATTAAAGTAGTTGAACTAGATAGAAAAATAGATGAAAAATTAGAACAATCATTTACAAAGACTCAAGAAGAATATTATTTAAAAGAAAAGATTAATGAAATAAATAAAGCTTTAGGTACTAGTAATTTTCATGACGAAGAAGTTAAAAGATTTAAAAATATCTTAAATAATTTAAATTTAAATGAAAGAACTAATAAACATATTTTAAATGAAATAGAAAAATATGAACACATGAGTGATAATTCTCCTGAAATAAGTGTTATTAGAAACTATCTAGACTTGTTTTTAATGCTTCCTTGGAATAATTATTCAAAAGAAGTATTAGACTATAAAAAAGTAATAAAAAGCCTTGATAAGAGTCATTATGGCATGGAGAAGATAAAAGATCGTATTGGTGATTATGTATTCTTAAAATCTATTAATGAAAATATAACTAGTCCTATTATTTGTTTAGTAGGACCACCTGGAGTAGGTAAAACTACTATAGTAGAAAGTATAGCAGAGTCTCTTAATAGAGAATTTTATAAGATAAGCGTAGCAGGACTTAATGATAGTACTGAACTTATTGGTAACAGAAAAACTTACTTAGGAAGTGAACCAGGTAAAATAATTCAAGGTTTAAGAAAATGTAACACTAAAAATCCTGTCTTCTTAATTGATGAAGTAGATAAAATGGTTAAAGATTATAAAGGGGATCCTGCTAGTACACTTTTAGATATATTAGATTCTACTCAAAATAAAACATTTGTTGATAATTATTTAGAAGAACCATTTGATTTAAGTAATATCTTATTTATTCTTACAGCTAATGATATTAATGATATACCTATAACTTTATTAGATAGATTAGAAGTTATTGAACTTAATAGTTACACTTGTTTTGAAAAAGTAGATATAGCTAAGAAATATTTGATACCTAGAATATTTACTGAATACAATGTAACTAAGAAGATAAAAATAAGCGATGAAGTTATTAAGACTGTAATTAATCATTATACTTGTGAGTCTGGAGTACGTAATCTATATAGATATTTAGAAAAGATTATACGTAAATCTTTAATGAATAATGAAACTAATGTCATAGATGAAGAAATAACTAGTTATTTAGGTGAATATATCTATAGAGATAGCGTTAATAAGTTTGATAAATATGGTATAGTTAATTCAGTTGCTTGTACAAATACTGGTGGAATTATTACTGAAATTGAAGCTATCAAAATACTTGGTAAAGGTAATATAATTGTAACTGGAAATTTAGAAAAAGTTATTAAAGAAAGTATAAATGTTGCTATTAGTATGATTAAAAGTAAATATGATGCTGAATTTACAGGTTTCGATATTCATATTCATCTTTTAGATGGAGCACTTAAAAAAGATGGCCCTTCAGCAGGAGTAAGTATTGCAACAGTTCTCTTATCTTTATTAAGAGAAGTCAAGATATCCGACACTACTTGTTTTACAGGCGAAATCACTTTAAATGGTAACATTAAAAGAATTGGTGGATTAAAAGAAAAACTAATCGCAGCTTATAATAGTGGAATTAAGACTATGTATGTACCACTTGAAAATGAAGTTGACTTAAAAGATATTCCCGAGATAATAAAGAAAGATATGAATATAAAATTAGTCAGCAATTATGATGAAGTATATAATGGAATATTTGAATAATTAGACATAGAAAAGTGTCTAATTATTTATTTATCATTCTAAAGTATATTTACTTATGATATAATTTAGGGGGTGAAAGTAAATGAAATTATATGATATATTAGAAAATATTAATTATTTAGAAATATACAATAAACAAGACATAACAGTAAATACTGTATCAATAGATTCTAGAGTACTAAAAGATATCTTTGTAGGTATTAAAGGAGAAACTTTTGATGGATCAGATTTTCTTTCTAATGCTTTAAGTCTTGGTTTTAAAGTATGTGTAGTAGAGAAAATAAATGATAAAAGTCTTTTAGATACTTATAAAGATCAAACTGTTATAGTAGTTAAAAATGCTAAAGACTTTTTATTAGAAATTGCACATTATAAAAGAAGTTTATATAATATTCCAGTTGTTGCCCTAACAGGTTCTGCTGGTAAAACAACAACTAAAGATTTAATATATGGAGTATTATCTCAAAAATATAAGACATTAAAAACATTAGATAATATGAATAATAATATAGGTGTACCACTTACTATTCTAAATTTATCAGACCATGAATGTTTAGTAGTTGAAATGGGTATGGATCATTATAATGAAATAACTCATTTATCTAAATGTGCTAATCCTACTATAAGTTTAATTATTAATATTGGTACTTGTCATGTTGAACTTCTTGGTACAAGACATGATATATTAAAAGCTAAACTAGAAATACTTGATGGTATGAAAGATAAAGTACTTGTTGTAAATAATGATAATGATCTATTACATGAATATGCTCTTAGTAATAACACTATAACTTATGGTATTGATAACGAAAGTGAATATATGTGTAAAGTACTTGAACTTAATGAAAATACTTCTACTTTAGAGTACAAAGGTACAAGTATAACTGTACCTAAACCAGGTATTCATAATATTTATAACGCTTTGGCAGCCATTACTATTGGTGAAATGTTAGATGTTGATTTATCTCTTATCAAAAAAGGCATTGAAGAAACTACATTTACTAGTGGTAGAAATGAAGTAATAGAAGTTAATGGTTATAAAATAATTAGTGACTGTTATAATTCTAATTTAGAAGCATGTTCTTATGCTTTAAAGGCTCTAGGGCTTTATAAAAATAGAAAGATTGCTGTTCTTGGTACAATTGGACAACTTGCAGATTATGCTGATGAAGGTCATGGTACACTAGGCGTGTGTGCTTATGAATCAGGTATTGATATTATTGTTACTGTTGGAGATCATACAGATTATATCAATAAGTATGCAGAAGATCTTGGCTTTGATAAAAATAATTCTTATCATTTTGATAATAAAGAAGACGCTGTTAAGTTATTAAAAAGTATTATTAAACCAGATGATGTAATATTAGTTAAAGCAAGTCACTTTAATAACTTTGATTATATAGTCGAAGAATTAAAGAAAATGTAAACTAAATAAAAATTTATTTTTGGGTGTTGCAATTCATAATCAAATTTGATATGATTATCTTGATAGTAAAAGAGAATAAAATATTTAAAAAATATGAATTTTATGACCCGAAATTTTATACCGATAAGTTATAAAATTCCCCTTCAGAACTGGGAAAAACCTACTGGGGGGGGGGGTTGAGAAAATGAGTCTGAGTGAGAAAGTAGGAGAGTAAAATCTTCTCTTTTTTATTTAGAAAAGAAGGAAGGTATTATGAAAAAACTAGAAAAAAAGCAACTGATAGTAGTTGCATTCACTTTTGCATTATTATTACTAATAGGTGGAACATATGCATACTTTAGTATAAATGCAACTAGTGATAAGACAGGGGCTAAGGTAACAGGTAAAGCAAACAA
>CAKOMQ010000020.1 GCA_934096715.1 uncultured Bacilli bacterium | reverse complement strand
TTATAATTATAAGTACAGTCTAGTGCTTCATCTCCTTCTGGTAATTGTGCTGTTGCTAATGTGTAATTTGGATTAGTAGTTAGTGCTAGTCCACTCTCGTTTTCATTAGCATAATAAGTCTTTCCTGCATTTGCTTGACTCATTAAGTTTGCATCTAAATTAAGATATAACTTAGATGTTTTAATTTGCATTGATGGATTTCCTAAGTTATTGGCTTTACCTGTTACCTTAGCTCCCGTCTTATCACTAGTTGCATTAATACTAAAGTATGCGTATGTTCCACCTACTAAAAGTAATAATGCAAAAGTGAATGCAACTACTACTAGTTGACTTTTCTCTAGTCTTTTCATCATACCTTTTTCCTTTCTTGATTTATATCTACCATCTATGAATATTCTAGCATTTAAAAATATCAAAGACAATATAGTATTGATACTTTACAAATTATTTTACATTATATTTTTCTATAAATTCATCTAATAAATTTATAAGTTCTTCTTTAGATTTACACTTACATATATTAACTTTTAATTCTTTAGTATTTTCAATTCCTTTTAAATAATACATTAAGAAAGTACGCATTTCTAGAATAGCTACTGTTTCATTTTTATCTTTACATAACTCATTTATATGATATTTCATCATATTAAATCTATCTATTAAAGTAGGGAGTGTATATGTACCAGTGGATAAATAATCTAAGATATTTTTAAATATCCATGGATTACCTAAGGCACCGCGCCCTATCATTACAGCTTTACATCCAGTATATTCCATCATATGCAAGTAGTCTTCTACTGTTAAAACATCTCCATTACCTATAACAGGAATATTTACACTTTCTACAACGCTTTTAATTATATCTAAGTCTACTTTACCACTATAGCCAAGAGATCTAGTTCTACCATGAATAGTTATTGCACTAGCACCTGCTTTTTCTATAACTTTAGCAACTTCAACCGCATTAATATTCTTTTCATCCCATCCACTTCTTATCTTTACAGTAACTGGAACATCTACACTTTCAACGACACTTTTAACTATTTCATATATCTTATCAGGATTCTTAAGAAGCGCACTTCCAGCTTGTGATTTAACAGCAACTTTTGGAACAGGACACCCCATATTAATATCTATTATATCTGGATGCATATACTCTACTATCTTTTTAGCCGCTATTACAAAAGATTCTTTATCACTTCCAAATATTTGTTGTGATATAGGTCTTTCTTGTTCATCCATTTTTAAAAGTTCATAAGTTTTCTTACTATCATACATAATAGCTTTATCAGAAACCATTTCACATACTACTAAACCTGCTCCCATACTCTTACATATTTTTCTAAAAGTAGTATTAGAAAAACCAGCCATAGGAGCTAGTACTAAATTATTTTTAATTTCTATATTACCTATAAAGAAACTCATATTACTAAAGTAACCTCATCGTCATTTTTTAAGTCAAATGCATTCGCATCATCTGTATCTATATGGAATTCATAGTAACCAGTTTCTCCAACTTTAATGAAAGCATCCATTATACCCGATTTATCTCCTGAAACTTTAATTTGAACTTTTTGCTTATTAACTACTCCATATTTTATCGCATCACTTGGACTCATATGAACATGTCTATCTGCTATTACACAAGCTTCACGAGTAATTTCTCCTTTATCCGTTTTAAGAGTAATAATTTCACTACCAATAATATCTCCACTAGTTCTAACAGGTGGTTTAACTCCTAGATGTCTTGCATCATTTCTAGATACTTCAACTTGAGTATATTTTCTTAAAGGTCCTACTACTCTAACATCTTCTATTTCTTTATCTCCATTTACTAGAGTTAATCTTTTATTACTAGCAAATTCTCCAATTTGATTTAATTTATAATCAACTTCTAAATCCCCATCAAAAAGTAATTTATAATCTTCTAGAGTTAAGTGTACATGTCTATTACTTACACCAACTTTTATTTTATATTCCATTCATATCACCTATTTAATTTTAACATAAAACCTTCTTATAACAAAGAAAAAGTAGCAATTGCTACTCATCTAAACTATTCTCATTAAGTAAGAAATAATATAATCCCATTGTAACTATACCATCATTATCTATTCTAGTTTTAATGTTATCTTTAACAACAATAATCTTTTTAAATGAATCATCAATATTTCTTAATGAATTTTTTTCTTGTTCTATTTTTTTATCTCCACTTAACTGATATGCTGATTGTATGTAATATTTTTTAGCACCCTTATTAACTATAAAATCAACTTCATACTTTTTCCTAGTAGTAACATCATTACTATTTTTTTCAAATGTTTCTACTACACCAACATCTACATTTAATCTTCTAGATATTAATTCATTATATATTATGTTTTCCATAATATGACCATCATCTAGTTGTCGAAAATTTAGTCTAGAATTTCTTAAACCAATATCTTCGTAGTAATACTTATAAGGTGAATTAATATAATTATTACCTTTAATATCATATCTTCTAGTTTTTGATATTAAAAATGCTTCTTCTAAATAATTAATATATTTTTCAACTGTCTCGTTTGAAACTGTTTTAGATAATTTAGAATTATCTTTCTTGTAATTATTATTAATAATATTAGTTAATCTTGTAGGGTTAGTAAGTGATCCGATTTGGCTAGATAATACATCCATGATATCATTCATTAATTGTTCATCTTTAATTTTTCTTCTTTCTTTTAAATCAATCATATAAGTTTCATTATATAAAGATTTTAAGTAATCAGATTTTTCATCATCAGTTTTACAAAATAAAGTATAAGGAAGTCCACCATATAATACATATTCATTCCAAGCATCATCTTTATCCATTTCACTTGCTTCTAAATATTCTTTAAAAGTAAGTGGATATAAATGAATTACATCTCCCCTGCCTCTGAATTCTGTACTTATATCACTAGATAGCATTTTTGAATTACTTCCAGTAACATATACATCAACATTTTTCATATAAGCAAGTTCATTTAAAACGGGAACAAAATCATCACATTTTTGTATCTCATCTAAAAGCACGTAATATTTTTCATTATTATTTTTTACATGTTTAAGTAAATAGTTATTTAAAACTTCTGAATCAAGATATTTTTCATTAGATTTAGTATCTAAAGTAAGATATATTATATGATCTTCCGGAATACCATTATTTATTAAATAATTTTTAAATATTTCACTTAATAGATATGATTTTCCACTTCTTCGAAGACCTGTTATAATCTTTATCATTCCATTACCTTGTTTATCAATTAATCTTTGTAAATATTTCTCTCTTTTTATTTCCATACTTAACCTCCAACTAATATTATTATATAACATTTTGCCTAATTAAACAATAAACCAACTGGCTAAAACTGTGTAAATACACAATTTTAACCAATTGGAATTAAACTATATAGTCTTCTTACTATTTATCTTACCAATAGTAAACTTTAAAATTACATTTATAATAGCCATTGTAGGTGTTGCTAAAACCATACCTAGAATACCAAAGAAATGACCGAATATTAATAAACCAATAATAATTATAACAGGATGCAAGTTACTTGCCTTACTCATAACTATTGGTTGAAGAACATAACTTTCAAGCACTTGGACTATAACACAAATAATTAATGTAGCAGCCCCCACAAAAGCACTATTAGTAAATCCTACTATTACAGCAGCTGCACCACCAATGTAAGGACCAATATATGGAATTAAATCTGTTATACCACAGAATAAACCAAATAATACTGGAGCATCTAAACCAATAAGTGCAAATCCAATGGAATCACAAACAAATACCATACAAGCAACAGTCAAAGTACCATTAACACATTTTCTTGCTTCGTTACCAATTCGTTCAAATAATCCAACTATCTCATCACGATTCTTATCTGGTAATAATTTTTTCATAAACTTACCAATATTTTCATAATCCATTAGCATATAAAGACCAATGATAAGTCCCATTACAAATGTCCCTATACCACTAAATAATGATAAGAATATATTTATAACACTATTAGGTAAAGACTTAGTTAACTCTGTAAAATAGACATTAATACTAGCCATAGTTTCATCTACTATTTTAGTAGCATTAAATTGTTCTATATCAATTCTTTCAAGAATATTCTCTACCTTATTAGTAGATACTTCAACTATATTAGGTATCTTACCAGCAAGTTCATTAACTTCATTATATATAAGTGGTATAAATACATACATAAATAATATTATTATAATTACTACTCCACCAAAAACTAATAAAGAACTAACTATATTAGGTAACTTCTTGTTCATTTTCTTAACAAGCGGTCTAAATAACCAAGCAAATATAAATCCAATAAACAAAGAAGACAATACACTAAGTAAATCTAATATAAAAGGCATTAATTTTAACTCTCTAGCTACTACTACTATACCTAAGATAATACCTACTATACTAATAACATAGATAAGATTTAATATCTTTTTACCTAAACTTATTAATCCATTTAGATCATTATTATTAATTTGATTATTTTTCATAATTCACCTTCTCAATTATATTATACTTAAAATAAATAAATATTAAAATAAAATAGATGTCTACTTTACACTTATTAAACAAAAAAGAAGTAATATTTACTAATTACTTCATTATATTAGAGTTATTAACTTTATCAAGCATATTATTTATCATTTTATCTGCTTTACTTTTAGTACTCTTATTCATAATAGCATAAGTTCCTAAACCTACAGCACCTGCTGATAAAATCCCAAACCCAAAAGACATCCAACCTTTCATAATAACCTCCACTATTATTATAGTAGTATTTTTTTTATTTATACGAATTAATTAATTTTTCTTTTAAACTAGTCTTTCTTTCACTACCATAATCATTTTGAATAGCTCTAGAAAATACCATTGGATCTCCTACTAATATTAAACTCTTTTTAGCTCTAGATACTCCAGTATAAATAAGTTTATTATATAGCATAGCACCATAATTAATAGTAATAGGCATAATCACATGATCAAATTCACTACCTTGACTTTTATGTACAGTAATAGCGTAAGCATGTCTAATATTCTTTAAATCTTTCTTCTCATATATAACATAATTACCATCAAAGTCAATTGTAATTTTATCTTTTCCTTTAAGATCAGTTTCAATACTTTTGATAAAACCTATATCTCCATTAAATACATAGTTATCTGTATCATTAACTAGTTGTAATACTTTATCATCTACTTTATATTGAATATCTCCATATCTAACACTTTTCTTACTACCAGGATTAAATATTTCTTTTATAATTAAATTAAGATTATCTATTCCATTCTCTCCCCTATACATTGGAGCAAGTATTTGTAAATTTTCTTCATTAAGTCCTTTATCCAAACCATGAATTACAATACTTTCAATAGTTTTCTTTATATCTTTCCTATCACATACAATAAAATTATAATCATCTTTCTTTTCTAAGAAACTCTCAGTCAATTCTTTATTCTTTATTTCCTTAGCTAATAGTGGTATGTAAGAATTCTCACTTTGTCTATATATTATATTTAAAGGGTTATAAGTAAATAAGTCACTCTTAATTAAATCACTTAGTATATTACCAGGCCCTACTGAAGGTAATTGAAATATATCTCCTACTAAAATAAGTTTTACATCACTATTAATTCCTTTTAAAAGGGCAGCAAATAAAGATGTATCTATCATACTAAATTCATCTACTATAATAAGCTTATGAATATTCTTATTCTTTTCATTAACACTAAACTCATTTGTATCTTTATTCCATTTTAAGTATCTATGAATAGTACTAGCAGGTAAATTAGTAGAAGAACTCATCCTTTTACTAGCTCTACCTGTAGGTGCTAAAAGTGCTATATGTTCTAGTATTTCTATATTACTTAGATGATGTTCTTCTATATATATTTTAACAATAGCATTTATTATTGTAGTTTTACCAGTACCAGGACCACCTGATATAATAGAAATATTACTATTTAAACTACTCATAATTGCGTTTATTTGATCATCATTATAAGTAATATTTCTAGTCTTTTCTAAGTTTACTAAATAATCATTATAATCTTTTTCAACTATTTTTTTACTATCTATCTTCTTAAGTAGTTTAACTATAGTAAATTCATCATCATATAATTCTTTTAAATAATATCTATCATCTTCTATAAATATTTTTTTAAGATTATTTAAATTACTAGCATATTCTAAAAAAGCATCATAATCAATAAATATATTATAATTATTTTTTAGTACATCTATTATTTCATCATAATAAGAATATGTATCTCCTTTATTAAAACTAAGTAATTTTAAAGCTTCTAATATACAAGCACTAATTCTTACTTTATCATTCTCTTCATGATTTCTTAAATAAATATTATCTACTTTTTTAAATTCAATTATTTCACATAATTCATATAGATTATTTTCTATAATACTTTCTAATTCTTCTTTATATTTATTATAAATTCTTCCACTATCTTCAATATTAAAACCAAGTTCCTGTAATTTAAGTATTAAATCACTACTCTTATTAAAAAGAATAATTGAATTATAAATCTTATCCATTCTAGCTTCAGTCATTCCTTTTACATTCATTAAAGAAAGCTTATCGTTTTTAATAATATTTAAAGCATCACTTCCAAGAGTATCAACAATACTTTTAGCAGTTTTTAATCCACAACCTTTAATAAAACTACTACTAAGAAATTCAATTACATTATCTTTTTTCTCAGGTATTATAAGAGAACTTCTTGTAACTACAAATTGAGTACCATATCTGTCATGATGTTTTAATTCTCCAATTAATTCATAATCTATATCTTCTAAAAGTTCTAAGAAAGTACCTGTAATCATAATACTTTTATTTACTTTATCTAAAAGACTTAAATCATTAGTTTCTTTAATTCTAAATAAACCAACTAAATAGCCATTATCTTTGTTATGATAAATAACATTTTTAATTTTTCCTTTTATATAATTTTCCATACATATTATTATAATAAAAAAAGACAATTTAGTAAATCATCTTTCTAATATATTGGTTTTAAAGAATTTATAATGTACTAAATAGCCAGTCATATCTACATTCATTACAATACCATTTTTTATACATATATCATTTAATTCAATTAAATCTATATTTAGTACTTCTAAAATATATCTACTTATTAAGTCTTTATGATCACTTGAATATATTACTCTATTTTTTAAATCTACCGTAAATGAATACTCTTTGAAATCAATACCACTTACTTGATTATCTAGATTGTTTAAAATTAATTCATATAAATCCATAATCTACATCTTTCTATCTAGATCTTTATCAAACATATATATACATGCATCAGGTAACTCTTTATAATTAAAAGTTATTCCTTCTTCAACACATAATAGTTGTAATAATTCTAAATCTATGTCTTCTGGAGAAGTATAGTAATCATTAATAATATTTCCTAGTAAATTACAATACACTTTTTTATCAGTGTAACTATAAGCAAAGCTGACAGTAAGTAAGCTATTATCATGACTTAAATCTTGATATAGTTTTAAGGCATCTGTTATAGAATAAAATAGTTTTCTAGTATTACTTACCAACGCTTCTCTTCGATTAACAAGAGCATTTAACACTTCTTTATATCTTTCATTTAACACTTCTTTATTTTCCATTTAAACCACTCCTTCGTAAGATATATTTTAACACATTTTAGGAAAGAAAAAAAGCCTTATTTCTTAAGACTTTTTAGTAATTCATCTTTCTTCATAGAAGAGAAACCTTTAATTCCAGCTTCTTTAGCAAGACTTTTTAATTCTGCTAAAGTTTTTTTACTTAAATCTTCAATTTCTTCTTTTACTACTTCTACTTTCTTTTCTACTGCTTTTTCAACTTTTTCAACAGTTTTTTCTACTTTTTCTTTCTTTTCTGCCTTATCTAAAGCTTTTTTAGCAGTATCACATAATTTAGTGAAAGATGCTGGATCATTAATAGCAATTTCACTTAACATTTTACGGTTAATAGTAATACCAGCTTTATTAAGTCCATCTATAAACTTAGAATAGCTAATATTATTTAATCTACAACCTGCATTAATTCTTGTAATCCATAATTTTCTAAAGTTTCTTTTATTAGCTTTTCTATCTCTATAAGCATATTCTCCACTGTGAAATAATTGTTCTTGAGCAGTTTTATATAATCTATGCTTACTTCCAAAATAACCTTTAGCTTGTTTTAAAACTTTTCTTCTTCTATTTTTTGATACGTTTCCGCCTTTAACTCTTGCCATAATTTACCACCATTAGATAACAGAACTAATTCTGCTAGTATCTCCTTTCGCTAAAGTTCCTTTGTTTCTTCTTTGTCTTACTTGTTTAGAAGAATCCTTACTTGTTTTATGATTACCATTACTTAATTTGTAAGTTAATGTACCATTCTTTTTCTTTTTAAACACTTTACTACTTGCCTTATGTGTTTTTTGTTTTCCCATAAATATACTTCCTTCCTTATTTTTATTATTTTTTTGGCGCTAATAACATTGACATTTGTCTGCCTTCAAGCTTAGGTTCAGATTCAACAACCGCTACTTCACTAAGTTCATTTGCAAAACGATTTAAAACTTCTTCCCCTAATTCTGGATGAGCCATTTGACGGCCTTTAAATCTAATGAATGCTTTAACTTTATGCCCTTTAACTAAATACTTTTCAGCATTTTTCTTTCTAGTATTAAAGTCTCCAATATCAATAACTACACTTAATCGATATTCCTTAACTTCTTTGTTACTTTCTCTTTGTTTTTTTTGAGCTTCCTTAAGTTTTTTTTGCTTCTCATAACGGTATTTATTATAATCCATAATTTTAGCAACCGCTGGTTTAGCACTTTCACTCATCAAAACTAAGTCAAGTCCTGCATAATTTGCTAGTGTAAGAGCATCTTTAATATTCTTAACACCCATCTTTTCGCCATTCGGTCCAATTACCATAACTTCTTCAACTTTTATTTGTTCATTAACAAATAGATCATCCGTCTTTGCTATTCTAAGCACCTCCATATTATAAATTAAAAAGTGAGTATATTTATACCCACTTTAAAAACCTAAAATTAATTTATTAAATTATCTTGCGGCTTTTAACCCAATGTTTAATTACATTCAGGTGGATATAAATCTCTTTCCTTTTTCAATTACATACCTATTCTAGTATATATTTTATGCTTTGTCAAGAGAAATATACCCTATTCTATTATAAATGGACTTTCTAGACTTCCATCTCCAGTAGAAAATTTTGTATCTGTTGTAAGATAGAAGACTGGGCGAACCGCAGCCACATAACGCGCAATCACATAGCCATTGCTCACGCTGCCATCATTAAACACACCCCACGCAAAGAAGCCACATCCATTGTCGCCATAACGGGCAAGGGTCCATTCATATCTAGACTTTGTAGTATCATTATTACTTTGATGCATCCAGCCTGTTTTTAGTGTAGCTCTATTATCATATGTACCACCAGTTATTGCTAATGCACTTGATCCTGATGACAATGCATAATCACTTGCATACATTAAGCCTATTTTTGCAGTAGGATTTGTCCATGCTCCTCCATTACAATTTATTGCACCACTATTGTAATTAGTACATAGTGTACCATCTGATGCCTTATGCATTTCATTTAAATATATTCCTTTTGGACTACTTTTAACATAATCTGCGTTATTTGTTTGATCTTCATATGATTTTGTATTTACTGCACTCCATGTCCAGTTTTCTATTTTATTTGACCATGTTGTATTTTGTAGGTAATCATATGTTGTGTTTGTTAGGAATCCAGAACCATTTAAACTTGCATATAATGTACTATCTCCCCAGTTAACATCTGCCTTTGTATCATTCCATTTTGCTGATATTAATTGTTTATATTTAATTAGTTTAACATGATTATCTCCATTTGCATCAGAGAATATTCCTAAAGCCATCTCCTTCTAGTCCACTTTGCCATAAGTTGCCAGAATCAATTAAGTATTGTGCTAGTACTGGACCAGGTTCGTGTAACTTACACGAGAATGCTTTTTTATCTCCACTTGTATATGGTTCTATTTTTATTGTGTATGAATTACCTACTAGTTTATCTTGAGTATTTGCTGTATTTGTTACACTACTTGTTAGTGGTATTGATACACTTTGGCCTTTTGTTAAGTTTTTGATTTTTCCACTTACTATAATACCAGTAGTTCCTGCAGTTGTAAGTTCCTTAAGAGTCATTGTCTTAACTCCAACTACTACTTTAACATCTGAGTCACTATTATCAGTGATTGGAGTTGTAACTGTTGCTGTTACTTTATAATTATAAGTACAATCTACTGCTTCATCTCCTTCTGGTAATTGTGTTGTTGCTAATGTGTAATTTGGATTAGTAGTTAGTGCTAGTCCATTTTCATTTTCATTAGCATAATAAGTCTTTCCTGCATTTGCTTGACTCATTAAATTTGCATCTAAATTTAGATATAACTTAGATGTTTTAATTTGCATTGTTGGATTTCCTAAGTTGTTTGCTTTACCTGTTACCTTAGCCCCTGTTTGATTATTACTTGCATTTATACTAAAATAAGCATACGTTCCGCCTACTAATAGTAATAATGCAAAAACAAGTGCTACAACTATAAGTTGCTTTTTCTTTTCTTTCATAATGCCTTTCCTTTCCTATATACTAAAAAAAGGTTATTTCTAACCTTTTAAATTAACACATTTCAGGTTTGTTTCTTGGCCCCCCCCCCAGCATGTATTCCAGCATACTGAGAGAGAACTTTATAACCTTAAAGCTATAAATTTTTCGGGCTAAAAATTTAAAAATAGCGAATTAAAATATACATTATAGTTGCGAATTAATTTGTACAAAATATGACCGCTTACCTTCTTTTACTATCAAGATAATCATATCAAATTTGATTATGAATTGCAATAATAATAAATTGATTTTACAGAAAATTTTACTTTATATAGACAGAAAACTTTATATATATTAAGATATTTTAAAAGTTAGTTCGTTTAAACGAACTAACTTCGAGTTTTTGATAATTAGTTCGTCGAAGCGAACTAACTATTTCTTATATTCAATAAGATTATATCCTTTAACAATATATCCTTTTTTGGCTCTTTCAAACATTGGTATATCAGTAAGTGAATCCGAATAAGCATTATCTACTATTACATCTTTATAAAGTTCATTAAATCTTCTTATCTTTTCTTCACTCTTACAGTTTTTACCTATTAGCTTACCTGTTTTAACATCATACTCAGTTGCAATAACATTATTTATATCCATCTTTTTACATAATGGCTCTACTATAAAACGAAAAGATGCACTGATAATTACATCATTACTTTTATGTAGTTCCAAGTAATAAGGCTTAATGTTATCTTGATACTTTAAAACAAAGTTATCCATGTAAGCATCAATATCTTTTATCTTAGTTACAAAACTAAAAAGAACTGCCTTAACATTACCAAAATCTGTTCTTTTTCTTTTATATTTAATAAAAGGAATGATAGTTTTAAATAAAGACAATATTACTAAAAATGGATGTCTTACTAAACTATACTTTATAAAATATACTGATGAATCTCCATCAAATATTGTATCATCAAAATCATATATATTCATATTCTACTCCAAACTAAATTCTATACTACCATAATTATCTTTATAAGTAACGACTGCTATACTACCATTAATAATAGTCATTCTAGGAAAAGTATGACCTAGACACATATCACTTATATAAGGTATATCTGGAAATACTTTCATAAGTACTTCTTCATAAGTATAATATTCTTCACACTTATTATTGATTCTACTTAATAATATACATTTAACATTTTTAAACCAATCTAAGTATTTAAAATGTAAAAGTGTACGATAGAAATCACTTGAATTCATTTCATAAATATCAAAGTACCAGATAATACCATCACTCTTATACTTTTCATTAAATCCATTTATATCATGAATATTTGTACCAGTAAGATCATTTAATACTTCAATACATCCACCAATTATTCTGCCCTTAACTGTAAATTCATCTTTATTAGATTTCCATTTAACTAGATTACCTAAAGTATTATCATAGTTAATAATTCTATCATAACTATTCTGTTTTACTAAATTACCTTTTAAGATATTTAAATTATCTCTTATACATAAGTGGTCAAAATCATAACTACCAGCATTATATCCATAAAGAGTTGCAACATCATACTTAGTAGTAATACTAAACATTATACTAGTAGGATCACTATAACCCATTACCCATTTAGGACTTTTTAATATTCTATCTAGTTCTAAGTAAGGATGAGTTTCCATTAAAAACTCACCACCCCTAGCAATTAAAATTAAATCACTATCACTCATTAAAGCTTCATTAAACTCTTCACTTCTTATAATATCAGTGTTAGAAACAACACCAGTATTTCTAACGCTTTTAGTTTCTTCTACTATGAAGTTAGTATTCTCTAATCTACTTATAGATTTTTCATAGTTTTCTATTTTATCACCAACACCACTAGAAGGTGCAGTCACAATAATCTTACTATTATTTTTTAAAAATTTTGGATAAATCATTTTTTTCTCCTATAAACTGAAATCTAGTATCTCATTCATATCAACACCATGTTCTTTTATATATTTTTTATGTTTCTTTAATTGATCATAACAATACTCTATACACTCAAGTACTTCTTTAGTTTGATCAACATAAGATAAAGCATCTATTACTAAGTTATAACGGTCTATCTTATTTTGAACTCTCATATCAAATGGAGTTGTAATAGTACCTTCTTCTATATAACCATGGACATGGAAATTTTGATTATTTCTTTTATATACAAGTTGATGTATTAATACTGGATATCCATGAAAAGCAAATATTACGGGTTTATCCTTAGTAAATATATTATCAAAATCTAAATCTTTTAAACCATGGGGATGATTATAATTACTTTCAAGTCTCATTAAATCAATTACATTAACTACTCTTGTTTTAAGTTTAGGTACTCTTTCTTTTAAAATAGTAGATGCTGCGATTACTTCTAAATTGGGTGTATCACCACAAGATGCCAAAACTATATCAGGTCTCTTAGGTTTATTAGAAGCAAATTCTAAAATACCAAGTCCATTCTTACAGTGAATACTTGCTTCTTTCATACTCATCCATTGTAAGCTTTTATGTTTACTGGCTACAACTACATTTATATAATCTTTAGTTTTAATTATATGATCAAATGTAGAAAGCAATGTATTAGCATCTATTGGAAAATACATTCTAACTATATCAGATTTATAATTAACAATATGATTTAAGAAACCTGGATTTTGGTGTGTATATCCATTATGATCTTGTTGCCATACATGACTAGTTAAAATAATATTTAAACTTCCTATACTTTTACGCCATGGAAGTTCATGACATTCTTTTAGCCATTTAGCATGTTGCGATACCATTGAATCTATTATTCTTATAAATGCTTCATAACTATGAATAAAACCATGTCTACCAGTTAATAAATATCCTTCAAGTAATCCTTCACAGAAAGTTTCTGATAGATAAGAATCAAATACAGTACCAGTGTTACTTAAATATTCATCGCCTTCAATTATAGATGCATCCCATTTTCTATCTGCATATTCAAATACATGATTTAGTCTATTAGAAAGTGCTTCATCAGGTCCAAAAATTCTAAAGTTTTTCTTATTTAATTTCATAATATCTTTAATGTAACTACCTAGAACTTTCATATCTTCACTCTTAGTAATTCCGCATATAGTATTAACTTTATAATCTTTATAATTAGGTACTTTTAAAGGTTTTAATAAAAGTCCCCCATTAGCTTCTAGTCTTCTTGTCATACATAGATTCTTTTTAGGAACAAGTTCTAAAATATCTTCCTTTATACTACCACTTGAGTTAAATAATTCATCGGGCCTATAACTTTTTAACCAATTATTTAATAGTATCAAATCATCATTTATATTATTTTGAAATGTTACAGGTATTTGATGTGACCTAAACGTACCTTCAATTATTTTACCTTCTACTTTAATAGGCCCTGTCCAACCCTTCTTACTTATTAAGATAATCATTGGATACATTGGTCGCTTAAATTCTTTTTTACTTTTAGAATCATTCTTTATCTTTTGAATTTTCTTTATTGCTTCATCCATAGCATTTGCCATAAGTTCATGATAATTATCTGTATCTATAACATTTACTTCGATAGGATCCCATCCACATCCTTTAAAGAAATTTATTCTTTCTTCATTAGATATACGAGCAAAAACAGTTGGATTAGCAATTTTATAACCATTTAAATGTAATATTGGTAATACGATACCATCTTTTTTAGGATTTATAAACTTATTACCATGCCAGCTATTAGCAAGTGGTCCAGTTTCTGCTTCTCCATCTCCTACTACACATGCTGCGATTAAATCAGGATTATCCAGTACAGCTCCAAAAGCATGTGATAAAGAATAGCCAAGTTCTCCCCCTTCATTAATGCTACCTGGTACCATTGGAGCAGCATGAGAACTTGTTCCACCAGGAAAAGAAAAGGTTTTAAATAATTTAGTTAATCCTTTTATATCTTTAGTGATAGTAGGATAAATATCAGTAAGAGTTCCTTCAATATAACTATTAGCAAACATAACTTGACCACTATGACCTGGTCCAGAAATATAAATCATATTTAAGTCAAACTTATTTATAACACGGTTTAAATGAGTATAGATAAAATTTTGTCCAGGTGCACTACCCCAATGTCCAACAAGTTTCTTTTTAATATCATTTACACTTAGTTCTTCTTTAAGAAGTGGATTACTTTTTAAATATAACATCCCAACAGACATATAATTTAATAATCTAAAATATCTATCTAATCCTTCTACTTCTTTTTTATTTAATCTCATTCAGCATCACACCTATTCTTATTTAATTATACTTTAATTTTCTAGTTATCTCAAGCAGAAAAAAACAGATAATCTTATATCTGATTACCTGTATTTTATATCTAAATATATCAACTTTTTTATTTTTAAAAAAGGTAGATACCGATGAAAACTAAGACTTTTATAATAAAAGTTCTCAAGCTCATTGCTATCATCATAATATCTACATTTTAATATTAGCACAAAAAATAACTTTTGTCAGTATCGTCATATCTTCTAGTTTTCTTCTGCTATTTTTCTTCTTACTCTTAGTAGATTATCTATTCTCATTAATTCCTTATTATTCATATTTTCTTATAGATAATCTAACATTTCTGTTGCTTGGCTTTCTTTTTTTAATGGTACAATTACTGCCAAAACAAGTTCTTGTTTAATATTTGGAATTGTCCAAACTATACTTGCTATTTCTTCTAATTTTTGTCTTAACTGTAATGTCATTATAATCATCCCCTTTTTTATACTCGTTTATTGTCATTATAACCAACTTAATTATAATATTTTATTATATCAATTTCATCATATAAAAAAATAACTATTCAGAATATTCCAAATAGTTATTTAAATTTATATTTATATTATTTCTTTCCATCAACCATTCTAGATACTAACATACCAGTTGCACTATCACCTACAACATTTAATACAGTTGCTGGAGCATCTATAATTGTTGCAATTACCGTAAGTATTGGTAATGCAGCGATTGGGAATCCCATTAATGTAATGATCATCATTTCAGATATTGTTCCACCACCTATAGGTACAGCTGCAATTAATAATGTAACTAATAAAGATACACCAATTACTAACCAAATACTAGGGCTCATATCAAATAGATATACTAAGAACATTATCTTAAATGCACTACCTATAATTGAACCATCTTTATGGAATGTTGTTCCTAGTGGCACAATAGTTTCTGCTATATCATTAGATACACCCATTTTCTTACATGCTTCACTATTAACTGGAATACATGCAGCAGATGAACAAGTACCTAAAGCAGTCGCTGTTGGTGTAATTACATTTAACCAGTATTTTTTTAGTCCTTCCCTTCCACCACCAATTAAGGCATAAATAGAATAAACTATAAAATAGACAAATACACATACTAATGTATAAATAATAAATGTTTTTAAGAATCCACTAGCTATTGTACTTCCATAAGTTCCAACTAAACTAGCCATATAACAACCAAGTCCAATTGGGGCATAGTACATAATAATTTTAACTACATTAAGTACTACTTCATTTAAACTTACCAATACTTCTTTAACTTTTTCTCCTTTTTTACCACTCATTCTAATAGCTAATCCAATCATAATTGACATAACTAGTAAAGCCATTATATTATCTCTAGATAATAGATTAACAAAATCTGTTGTAGTTATTAAAGAAACAGTCCTATCTAATATAGATAATTCTTCATCTACTACACTAGAAGAATCTAATAACTCTAATATTTTAGAATCATTACTATCAACTAGTTTAAACATATAAGTGCTTGTAACTCCTATTATAGCTGCAATAGTTGATACTATTATAAATGCTAGAAATATTCTAGAAATAATTTTCTTAAGCCTTTTAGGGCTTTCCATCTTACATATTGCAGTAGTAATAGTTGTAAATATTAAAGGTACTATTACCATTAATAATAGATTTAAAAAGATATCTCCAAATGGTTTTAATACACTTGCGTCACCTTTAAATATTAAACCTACTATTACACCTACTATAATTGCACTTATAAGAATTATAGTAGACTTATAATTTTTAAGTATTTTTTTCATTTCACATCACTTCCTAATAACATTTTATTATAAATACATAAAATATAAACAAATATAATTACCCACTATATTTGAGCAATACTCGACAAATACCCAAATGTATGCTATAATACACTACCAAAAGGGAGAAAGATTATGGAAAAGAAATTTATCAAATTAAATAAAGATTATAATCATTTATGTATAGGCAACTTGATAAATGTAATAAAAGAAGAAAGCAAAAATAAAACTGGTGCTATTCAAAGTGAAGTTTTTGCAAGTCTATTTGATATAGATTATATAAATGAATCCACAGTAAACAACTATTGTATTGGAGCTCGTTCTATTGGAGATAAATATAAACAAATATATATTAATTTAAAAAACAAGTATAAAAAGAGTCATCTAGTGTTCATACCAATCATTAATAATATTTTAACCATTACAAGTGGTTCTTTATACCAAACAGAAGACTTATCTATCATTAATTCTAATTTAGAATTAAAAAATATTGTAAATAAACTATATAATATATCAAAAAATGATTTAACTATTCCCAAAGATTTTACTTTAAATTTAAATAATCTAATAGAAAATAACTCATATTATGAAGCTTTAGTAGAAATAATAATATATATAGTACTAGAAAAAAAACAACCTATATATGAAGAAGATAAGATTAAAAATACTATAGAAGATCTAATTACTAAAACAAATATATCTAGTAAAGACTTACAAGATTTCTTATTACTAGAATTAGATGAAGGTATAAACTTTAGTTATCAAATAAGAAATCTTGCAAATACTAACAATGCTTTTGCTAACTATCAAATTGGTTTAGAGTACTATCGTGGCGAAGTAACAGGTAAACCAAACTTTATCGAAGCTTATAAATATTTTAAAAAAGCTAGTGAATATAATCATCCATCAGCTTATTGGATGATAGCTAATATGATTTATGAAAAGAAATTAGACTTACCTACTTCTTATTTAATAGATTGTCTTAACAAAAGTATTTCACTTGGTAATACTGCTAGTATAAATACACTTGGACTATGTTATCTAAATGGTATCGGAGTAAAGCAGGATAAAGAAAAAGCCCTAGAGTTATTTCATAAGTCAGCTAGTAAAAACTATGCTTATGCTTATAACAACCTAGGACACTACTATGAAAATATAGATTATAATAAATCTATTGAATTTTATAAAATAAGTGCAGATCTAGGAGAAAGTTATGCTTGTAACAAACTTGGTTTATATTATCTAGATAATGATAAATCTAAATCTCTAGAATATTTTACTAAAGGAACTAAAAATACTTTGCGTGCAACATGTCTATGGAATTATCATAACTTAGCTAAATATTTTTATTCATATGGTAACCCTAAATCAAATACTAGCGAAGATATTAATAAAGCAATAGAATATTATAATATATCATCTTCTCTAATTGAATCTTTAATAGAATTATTATATCTTTATATAAATATTTATACTAAAGACAAATCTAACCCTAATAAATCTAATATATTAGATACTATATCTAGAATAGAAAAGCATCCTAAGTTTAACACCACATATAAATCTATTATAGAAGAAGAATCTAATAAATTACTTAATTTAAAATTAAATATAAACATATAAAAAGTTGACATCACATCAACTTTTTAACTTATTAATTTTCTATTATAAATGGATTTTCTAGACTACCATCTCCATCAGAAACTTTAGTATCTGACGTAAGATAGAAGACTGGGCGAACAGCAGCCGCACCGTTCAAAATGTCGGCGCTATAGACACCCCACGCATAGAAGAAACCGCTATCAGCCCCAAAACGAGAAAGTGTCCATTCCCATGTGTTCTTTGTAGTATCGTTATTACTTGGATGCATCCAGCCTGTTTTTAATGTACTAGAAGACGTTCCTGTTAGTTCTAAAGCACTTGAACCCAATGACATTTGATAGTCACTTACGTACATTAACCCTATTTTTCCAACAGGATTTGTCCACTCGCCTACTGTACTAGATTTTCCTGTTCTATTCATTTCATGTAAATACATTTGTTGTGTTGTTATACTATAATAGTTTGGTCCATTACTTCCATCATATGTTTTTGTATTTACTGCGCTCCATGTCCAATTTTCTATTTTATTTAACCATGTTGTGTTTTGTAAATAATCGTATGTTGCATTTGTTAGGAAATAACTTCCATTAAGTCCTTTATACATATCACTGTTTTCCCATGATATATCTGTTCGATAGTTCGCATTCCATGCATATGAACCTAATTGTTTATATTTAATAAGTTTGACATGATTTTTTCCATTTGCATCAGAGAATACTCCTAATACTCGATACATGTATTTATCTTGATTTGCTGTACAAGTAGATTTATCTGTTGTACCAAAACATATAAAGTTTTTTGGATTAGTGTCTGCTCCTACTGCGCCGCTTCCTATATATCTATAGCCATCTCCTTCTAGTCCACTTTGCCATAGCCATCCACTATCAACTAAATTTTGTGCAAGTGTTTTTGTTGTATCAATTTTATATCTTAATTTACAAGAAAATGCTTTTTTATCTCCACTTGTATATGGTTCTATTTTTATTGTGTATGAATTACCTACTAGTTTATCTTGAGTACTAGATGTATTTGTTACACTACTAGTTAATGGTATTGATACACTATTTCCTTTTGTTAAGTTTTTAATTTCTCCACTTACTATGATTCCATTAGTTCCTGCAGTTGTAAGTTCTTTTAAAGTCATTGTTTTATCTCCAACTACTACTTTTACATCTGAGTCACTATTATCTGTTATAGGAGTTGTAACTGTGGCTGTTACCTTATAATTATAAGTACAGTCTAGTGCTTCATCTCCTTCTGGTAATTGTGCTGTTGCTAATACATAATTTGGATTAGTTTCAAGTGCTAGTCCACTCTCGTTTTCATTAGCATAATAAGTCTTACCTGCATTTGCTTGACT
>CAKOMQ010000019.1 GCA_934096715.1 uncultured Bacilli bacterium | reverse complement strand
AAGGTAACAGCAACTGTAACTAATCCAATAACAGATGGAAGTGACTCAGATGTAAAAGTAGTAGTTGGAGATAAGACAATGACTCTTAAGGAACTTACAACTGCTGGAACTACAGGCATTATAGTAAGTGGAGAAATTAAAAACTTAACAAAAGGAAATAGTGTATCAATACCACTAACAAGTAGTATAACAAATACAGCAACTACTCAAGATAAACTAGTAGGTAATTCATACACAATAAAAATTGAACCGTATACAAGTGGAGATAAAAAAGGATTTTCATGTAAATTAAGATATAAAATTGATACAACAAAAACACTTGCACAAAATTTAGTTGATAGTGGATGGTTATGGCAAAGTGGACTAGAAGGAGATGGCTATAGATATACAGGAAGTGGCGCAGTAGGAACTAGTACAAATCCAAATAACTTTATATGTTTCGGTACAAATAACAAATCAGATTGTACAGCAAATCAAGATAAATATATGTATCGTGTATTAGGAGTATTCTCAGATTCAAAAGGAGATAACCATGTTAAATTAATCAAATATAAACAATTAAGTTCAACATATGCATGGAATGAAAACTATCAAACAGATATATCATGGGAAAACAGTGATATGTATAAAGGCTTAAACGGAAGTTATTTCTTAACAAATACAACATATGATTATTTACACGATACAACATGGAACAATAGAATTGAAAACTGGACATGGAGTGCAGTAAATACAAAAACATATGAAGATCAAACAAATAATCCGTATTATTATTATTCAAAAACAAAAGGAATATATTTAAATGAAATGCATAAAGCTTCATCAGAGACATTATGTAAGAACTACAATAATACAGCAATAAATTGTAATGGTGGAGCATGGACAAACCCTACTGCTAAAATTGGGTTAATGTATGCAAGTGACTATCAAATGTCATTGGGTTCAAGTGCATTAGCACTAACAGGAAATACTAGTGCAAATCAAGCCGCATTAAAAACAGGATGGATGCATCAAAGTAATAATGATACTACTAAGTCTGCTACAGAATGGACGCTTTCTCGTATTGGGGCTGATAGTGGTTCCTTCTATGCGTGGCGTGTCTTTAGCGACGGTCACGTGTTCACCAGCCGCGTGAGCACTACGGGTGCTGTTCGCCCAGTATTCTACCTAACAAGTGATGTAAAAATTACTGACTTAGGAGATGGTAGTTTAGATAATCCATTCATCATTACTGAATAAGACTTCTTTACTAAAAGGAGTTTTTTTTATATAATGAAATAGGTGAAAAAAGTATGTTAGTAAGTAATGATTGGAAAGAATATAAAGTATTAAAAGCAAGTAAAGGCGAAAAATTAGAAGTATGGGGTAAATACACTTTACTAAGACCGGACCCAGTTGTTACTTGGGACATGGGAGCTTTTGACTATAGTAAAATAAATGCTAAATATAATAGGAGTAACAAAGGTGGAGGATACTGGGAAAACTTAAGTAGTGTTCCAGCTAGTTGGACTATATCTTACAAAGATTTAAAATTTAATATAAAGCAAATGGGATTCAAACATACAGGTTTATTTCCAGAACAAGCTATTAACTGGGATTTTGCCAGAGAAAAAATAGAAAGTTCAAATAAAAAAGAAATAAAAGTTCTTAATCTATTTGCTTATACAGGAGCTCTTTCGGTTGCCATGCTTAAATCAGGTGCCCATGTTACTCATGTTGACTCTTCACGTGGTATGATTGACTGGGCTAAAGAAAATGTTAAATTGAATGGACTTGAAGATAAACCAATAAGATTCTTAGTAGATGATGTATTAAAATTTGTTAAAAGAGAAATAAGAAGGGGAAATAAGTATGATGCGATTATCATGGATCCACCTTCTTATGGAAGAGGAGCAAATGGCGAAGTTTGGTCACTAGATGACAACTTAGAAGAATTAGTTAAACTAACTAAAGAAATACTTAAAGAAGATTTTTTATTCTACATAGTAAATACTTATTCTACTAACTTACCTAATGTATCTTTAGAAAATATTTTAAAAATAAACTTTCCAAAATCGAAAATCTTAGTAGATGACTTATGTTTACCAATAGATAATAGTAACTTATATCTATCTTGTGGTATAACAGGAAGAGTAGAGAATGAATAAGTTAAATATTCTATATGAAGATAATCATATTATTGTTGTTGAGAAACCAATTAATGTTCTTGTCCAAGGAGATAATACTGGAGATATTACTTTAAGTGATATGTTAAAAGAATATCTAAAAGTTAAATATAATAAAGTTGGCAATGTATATTTAGGAGTAATTCATCGCTTAGATCGTCCAGTTGGGGGTCTAATGGTTTTTGCACGTACTAGCAAAGCTGCAGAAAGATTAACAAATAGCATAAAAAATCATGAATTTAAAAAGAATTATCTATGTGTTACTAAAGGAGATATGAAAGAAAAAGATACTCTTATAAATTATATAGATAGAGTAGAAAAGAAAAGTATAATTACTAAAGAAGGAAAAGGTAAATACGCAGAACTTTCGTATGAAATATTAGAAAAGAAAAATAACTTAAATCTTCTAAAGATAGATTTAGTTACTGGTAGACATCATCAAATAAGAGTACAACTAGCCAATATACATCACCCTTTATATGGGGATCAATTATATGGAATACAAGATAAAAAACAAATTGCCCTTTTTGCTTACCATTTAGAATTTGTTCATCCTGTTACTAAAGAACACATGAGTTTTAATTTATGTCCAAAAGGCGAAATATGGAAGACATTTGATTTTATAAACAAATGGAGTTTATCATGAATAAGAAAGAACTTTTAGTACCTGTAGGTAATAAAGAGTGTTTAATAAGTGCTATTAACGCTGGATGTGATGCAGTATATCTAGCAGGAAGTAATTATGGTGCAAGAAAATATGCTGAAAATTTTAGCAATAATGAGATAGTGGACGCTATAAAGATGTGTCATATATATGGAGTAAAAGTATATGTTACAATAAATACATTAATTTTCGATAGAGAGTTTCCAGATGTAGTAGAGTTCATTAAATTCCTTCATAAAAATAATGTTGATGCTATTATTATGCAAGATATAGGCCTAATAAATTATATTCATCAAATTCTTCCTAATCTTGAGTTACATGCATCTACTCAAATGCATGTTCATAACAAGGATACTCTAAATTTCTTAGAAAATCTTGGCGTAAAAAGAGTAGTTTTTGCTCGTGAACTGTCCTTGAATTATATAAATAGTATTAAAACAAATCTAGAAAAAGAAGTATTTATCCATGGAGCATTATGTATTTCATATTCTGGTCAATGTCTATTTTCTAGTCGAGTCTTAAATAGAAGCGGTAACAGAGGTGCTTGTGCTGGTATGTGTCGTCTTCCATATAAGCTTTTAGAAAACAATCAAGTTGTAAATACTCCAGGTGACTATTTATTAAGTCCTAAAGAATTATGTAGTATAGATACATTTACTAAACTAATGGAAAGTGATATCTTATCTTTTAAAATAGAAGGTAGAATGAAATCTCCTGAATATGTTTACTATGTTACAAAGATATATCGTAACTTAATAAACAAGTACTATAATAATGAAAAGTTATCTGTTAATAAAGATGACTTTGATATGCTTATGTCTATTTATAATCGTGAATATACTAAAGGATACTTAAATAATGACTCAGATATAATGAATATAAAAAGCCCTAATCATCAGGGATTATTAATAGGTAAAGTAATTGAATATAATAACAAGAAAATTAAAATTAAATTATTAAAAAATTTACATCAATTTGATAGTATAAGATTTAAAAATAACAATTTAGGGTGTACTGTAAACTTTCTTTACAATAGTAAAGATAATCTAATTAATGAAGGTAATAAAGGAGATATTATTTACTTAGATAACTTCTTAAATATTAACTCTCTTGATGATGTATACCTTACAAAGCCTTATATTAAGCTGGAAACAAGTGTTACCAAAAAGATAGATATTGACCTTAAAATTACTTTAAAAACTAATGAATTAATTAGAGTTTTAGTAAGTGATAATAAAAACAACTTTGAAATATATGGCCCAATGGTTGAAAAGAGTAAAAACTCTCCAATTAGTAAAGATAATGTTATAAAACAATTATCTAAGTTAAATAATACTCCATATAAACTAAATAATATTGATATAGATATCGATAATAATATATTTGTTAATTTAAAAGAATTAAATATCTTAAGAAGAAATATGGTTGATAAATTAAATGAAATAAGAATAGGTAAATCAAATTATGTTTTAGGACATTATAATAGTGAATATCATAAGGATAAAGATATAACTGGAATAAGTGTAGTAGTTAGAAATAAAGAACAACTGGATATAGTTCTTAAATATAATATAGATAGAATATATACTACTAACAAAGATCTATTAAGTGATAAAGTAAAATATAAAGTACCAAGAGACTTACTTAACATAGATAATTTAAATAATGATATGTTACTTACTGATTATAGTCAAGTATTTAAGTACCCTTCATCTCATAGTGACTATTTCTTAAATATTACAAATACTTATAGTGTAGACTACTTAAGTAAGTATACTGAGTTAATTACTTTGTCTCCTGAACTAAGTATGAATAGTTTAAAAGATATGCAACTTAAGAATAAGAATGTAGAAATATATATCTATGGTAAATTAGAATTAATGTTAATGAAATATTGTCCTTTAAACTATCTTTTAAATAAAGATAAAACTTGTAGTATTTGTAAAAATAATAACAAATATTATCTTCAAGATAGAAATAACTATTTATATAGAATTATAACTAATAAAGATACTCATAGTACAATAATATATGATTATAAAAATATAGATTTAATAGATAATATAAATACATTTAAAAATATGGGTATAAATAATTATCGTATTGAGTTTCTAGAAGAAACGGCAACTGAAGTAAAAAATATATTAGAAAGAGTAATAAACAATGAATGAAAAAATATTAGAACAAACAAGTAAAGAATTAAATATTAATAAAAAGAGTATTATTGAAGTACTTAAAATGTTAGAAGAAGGAAATACAATCCCTTTTATAGCAAGATACAGAAAAGAAAGAACTAATGGTTTAGATGAAACTGAAATACGTAGTATTAATGAATACTATCAATATGAAGTTAATTTAAATAAAAGAAAAGAAGAAGTAAAAAGACTTATCGATGAAAAAGGATTATTAACTGAAGAGCTAATAACTAAGATAGATAACGCTAATAAATTAGTTGAAATAGAAGATATTTATAGACCGTTTAAAGAAAAGAAAAAAACTAAAGCAACAGACGCTATCAAAAATGGCTTAGAACCACTTGCTAAAATAATTATGTCTTTCAAAGTAAATGGAAGCATCGAAGATTTAGCTAAAAAATATCTTAATGAACAAGTAAAGACTCCAATAGATGCTATAAATGGTGCAAAATATATAATAGCAGAATGGATAAGTGATAATGCAAGCTATCGTAAATATATAAGAAATTATACTTTTAATAATGGTATCCTTGTTAGTAAGAAGAAAAAAGACAGTGTAGATGAATTTCTTACATATGATATGTATTATGAGTATGAAGAAAGAATTAAGTATATTAAATTATATCGTGTTCTTGCTATTAACAGGGGAGAAAAAGAGAATATCTTAAGTGTTTCTATAAAAGTAGATACTTCTAAAATATTAGAATATTTAGATAGTAAAGTAATAAAGGATTCTAGTAATGTAAGCCTTACGAACATAGTACGTGATGCCTACAAAGATTCTTATAAGAGACTAATAAGTCCTTCTATAGAAAGAGAAATAAGAAAAGAGTTAACTGATAATGCAGAAGCTATTGCGATAGATAATTTTAGTGAAAACTTAGAGAATTTATTAATGACTCCACCTATTAAGGAGAAAGTTATTTTAGGATTTGATCCAGCTTATAGAACAGGATGTAAATTAGCAGTTCTAGATAAGAATGGAGACCCATTAAAAATAGCCGTTATATATCCCCATGAACCACATAAAAAGTATGAAGAAGCTAAAAAAATAGTACTAGATTTAATAGATAAATATAATATAGACATTATTGCAATAGGTAATGGAACTGCATCTCGTGAAAGTGAAATGTTTGTTGCAGACACAATAAAGGATGCTAAAAGAAAAGTAGAATATATCATAGTAAATGAAGCTGGCGCGTCTGTATATTCTGCTAGTAAACTTGCTATATCAGAGTTTCCAGATTTACATGTCGAAGAAAGAAGTGCTATAAGTATTGGTAGAAGACTTGCTGATCCATTAAGCGAACTTGTTAAAATAGACCCTGAAAGTATTGGAGTAGGTTTATATCAACATGATGTTACAGAAAAAAACTTAAAAGAATCTCTAAACTTTGTTGTTGAAAAAGTGGTTAATCAAGTTGGAGTTAATATTAATACTGCAAGTCCTTCAATACTCAAATATATTTCGGGATTAACTAAGTCTAGTATTGATAAAATAATAAGTTATCGTAGTAATAATAAAAGAATTAATACAAGAGATGAACTTATTAATAACAAAGTATTAACACCTAAAACTTATGAGCAAGCAATTGGATTCTTAAGAATAGGAGAAGCTAGTAATATACTTGATAGTACCTCAATCCATCCAGAAAGTTATAACAGCACTTTAAAACTATTAGATTTCTTAAATATAGATTTATCTTTAGTTGGTAAAAAAGAAATTCAATCTAAATTAGAAAATGTTAATAAAGAAGAAGTTATCAACAAATTAAATATAGATAAATATACTTTAGATGAAATAATTGAAAACTTAAAGAAACCTAACAGAGATCCACGTGACAATATTTCTGCACCTATTTTAAAAAGTGATGTTTTACATATCGAAGACTTAAAAGTAGGTATGAAACTTCAAGGTACTGTTAGAAATGTTGTAGACTTTGGTTGTTTTGTAGATATTGGTATTAAGAATGATGGTTTAGTACATATCTCTAAAATAACTGATAAATTTATTAAACATCCAAGTGAAGTTGTATCTGTTGGCGACATAGTAGATGTATATGTAAGTGATATTAATCTAGATAAAGGTAAAGTTAATCTATCAATGGTTGAATTAAATTAAAAGTATTTATTGTTTTTTTAATATTTCAAACCGTGACAAAATGTAACGGTTTGAAATATATTCATTAATTTAGACTAATAAAAAATAATAGTTAAAATAACAATTATAGTATTCAATTGTCCGATAAAATCGGACAAAAACATTATCAACACTGCTCTAAATAAATTTTATAATTATTAACATACATGGTATAATCAAAGTTGAAAGATTACAAACATTAATGAACGGACATGATAGATTATTATCCATATATAATGATGATTATAAATATAAAAATCAGCATATGAAAATTTCATTTCCAATTATACCTATAAAGGAAAGAAAATCAATCCATTAAAGTTTATTGAAAAAATAGGTAATAAAGATTGTAACGCTGCAGTATTAAGAGTTGTTCCTAAAATTAATATAAGTAATATAAAAATTAATTTGCTTAATCCAGATTATCATAATTAAGTAGTAATGAGTAATATACAAAAAAATTATTAGAAAGCAGTAATTAAGAATTCACATCGTCATGATGTGTTTTTTATAATATATTCCTATCTTTAACACTCATTTAATAATTATGTATTAACCTAGAATTACTGACAAGTTAATATATTTTTGGTACAATATGGGTGGTGAAGAAATATGACAAATAAAGATTTAACAGAATTAATATTTCCTAATATTAATAAGACAATAGAAGATTATAATAATTTATACCCAAAAAGAGATATAAAAGAAGGAGCAAGAGTAACAAGATATGCTCCAAGTCCAACTGGATTTATTCATATTGGTGCTCTTCTTGCCAGTTTTACAGCAAATGTAATTGCTAAAGAGACAGATGGAGTATGTTATTTAAGAATAGAAGATACTGATACTAAAAGAACTGTTGATAATGGGATAATGAATATTATAAATGGTTTAAAAGAATATGGTGTAACTTTTGATGAAGGTCCAATCAGTGAAACTGAATCAATTGGTAACTATGGCCCATACATCCAAAGTGAAAGAAAAGAAATATATCATGCTTTTATAAAAGAACTATTATTAAAAGATAGAGCTTATGTATGTTTCTGTACACCAGATGATTTAGATAATATAAGAAAAGAACAAGAAAGCAAAAAAGATCGCATAGGTTATTATGGTAAGTATGCAAAATGTCGTAACTTAAGTATTGATGAAGTAATAAATAGAATTAAAAATGGCGAAGACTATATAATTAGATTTAAATCATTAGGTAATTTTGATAATAAAATAACTTGCAAAGATGAAATTAAAGGAGAATTAACTTTTCCGGAAAATGATATTGACGCAGTAATCATGAAAAGTGATGGATTACCAACATATCATTTTGCTCATATTGTAGATGATTATTTAATGCATACAACACATGTTACAAGAGGAGATGAATGGTTATCAAGTTTACCACTTCATTATGATTTATTTAAAGCATTTGGATTTAAAATACCTAAATATGCACATATTGCGCCACTTGCTAAAATAGATAGTGAAACAGGTGGAATGCGTAAATTAAGTAAAAGGAAAGATCCAGAAGCTAGCATGAGCTATTATCATGAACTTGGTATTCCCTATGAAGCAGTAAGACTATATTTAGCAACAATTCTTAATAGTAGCTTTGAAGAATGGTATTTATGTAATCAAGATAAAGATGTAGATGACTTCAAATTTGAATTCAAAAAAATGAGTAAGAGTCCAGCTTTATTTGACTTAGAAAAACTAAATAATATCTCTAAGAATTATATTAGTAAATTAAAAGCATCTAAATTATATGAAGACGCCTGTATATATTTGAATCAATATGATAAAGAATTTTATAAGTTATTTACTAAGGATAAAGATTATTCAATTAGCATATTAAATATTGAAAGAGAACAAAAAAAACCACGTAAAGATATTGGAGCATACTCTGATATAAAAAATAATACTTGGTATATGTATGATGAATTATTTAATAATTTTGAATATGAATGGGTTAATATTACTAATATAGATGAGATTAAATTAATAGTTAATACTTATTTTAAAGAATATTATGATATAAATGATGATAAAGAAACATGGTTTAATAAAGTTAAAGAATTATGTGATAGATTAGGATATGCTAGTGATATGAAAAGATATAAAGAAGATCCTAGTAAATATAAAGGCAATGTAGCTGATGTAAGTACTGTAATAAGAGTTTTCGTTACAAGCAAAAAAGAAACTCCAGATTTATATGAAATATTAAGAATATTAGGTACAGAAAGAATTAATAATAGAATAAACTTATTATAGGAGGTAAAGCATGAAATTATATAACACAAAAACTAGAACTACTGAAGAATTTGTTCCTTGGAATAAAAATGAAGTTACTATGTATACATGTGGTCCGACCGTATATCATTTTGCTCATATAGGTAATTTAAGAACGTATATTATGGAAGATATACTTGAAAAAACATTAACGTATTTAGGATATAATGTTAAAAGATGTATGAATATTACTGATGTTGGTCATTTATCAAGTGATAGTGATACTGGCGATGATAAGATGGTTAAGAGTGCTAAAGAACAGCATAAGACTGTTTTGGAAATAGCAGACTTTTATACGCGTCAATTCTTTGAAGATTTCAAAAGTCTTAATATAAAGAAACCAGAAATCGTATCACCTGCTACAAGTAATATAGATGAGTATATTAAAATAATTTCTAAACTATTAGATACTGGTTATGCATATTCTCAAGGTGGTAATATATATTTTGATACATCTAAATTAGATAATTATCATGTTCTTACTAATAATAAAGAAGATGATTTAATGGATGGTGTTAGAGATACAGTTGATGTAGATATGAACAAAAAAAATAAAAATGATTTTGTGTTATGGTTTACTAAATCTAAATTTGATAATCAAGATTTAAAATGGGATAGTCCATTTGGTACAGGGTATCCTGGATGGCATATTGAATGTACGGGAATCTCTATTAAATATTTAGGAGAATACTTAGATATCCATTGTGGTGGAGTAGATAATATATTCCCACATCATACAAATGAAATAGCTCAATCTGTTAGTTATCTAGGCCATGAATGGTGTAATTATTGGATTCATGGAGAACATTTAAATGATGAAACAGGTAAAATGAGTAAAAGCAAAGGTAAAACTCTAACCGTAAATACTCTTATAGAAAAAGGTTATAATCCAATTGTTTACAGATTTATGTGTTTATTAAGTCATTATCGTAAACAGCTTACCTTTAGTTATGAAAATATGGATCAAATTACTAATCAATATAAAAAACTTAAAAACAAAGTGTTGTCTCTTAATTTAGACACAGTTTATAATGAAAAAGATTATAACAAATATAATAATATGTTTAAAGATTGTATAGCGGATGATTTAAATACCGCTAATGCAATAACATTAATATATGATGTATTAAAAAGTGATATAACTGACAATACTAAATATAAGTTAATAGAATCATTTGACAAAGTATTATCGTTAGATTTATTAAAAAAAGAAGAATCTAATATAGATGAATCTTATATTTTAGAAAAAATAGAAGAAAGAAAAAAAGCAAAAATCGAAAAAAACTATGCACTTGCTGATGAAATTAGAAATGAACTACTAGAAAAAGGCATAGTTTTAAAGGATAGTAGAGAAGGAACTACTTATATTATAAATTAGGAGATGAATTATGGAGTACAACGAATTAACAGATTTACTATTTATTATAATTATTTTGATTATTCCTTTTATTGCGCAATTAAAAGTTTCATCTAATTATAATAAATATTTAATAGTAAAGCAAAGCAGTGGATTAAGCGGATTTGAAGTGGCTAGAAAAATATTAGACAATAATGGTCTAGATAATGTTCATATTGTGGAAACACGTGGTAAATTAACAGATCACTATGACCCAACGAGAAAAGTTATCAGACTATCTCACAATGTATTTCATGGTGATAGTATTGCAAGTGTAAGTATTGCAGCTCATGAATGTGGTCATGCTGTACAAGATAAAACTGGATATGTTTGGATGAGAATACGTTCAATTATCTTCCCAATAGTTAATATTGCTACATCAATTTCTTATGTTGTAATATTAATCGGTATTCTAGCTCAACTATTTAATGTAGTGTTATTAGGTATAGTCTTAACAGCGTTTGGTTTAATATTTCAAATAGTAACATTACCAGTTGAATTCGACGCAAGTAATAGAGCTAAAGATGAATTAAGAAAAATTGGAATAGTCAAAGCCGAAGAACAAACAGGAGTAAATAAAGTTTTAGGAGCTGCTGCTATGACATATGTTGCAGGTGTATTATCTAGTGCATTAGAAATAGTAAGATTACTACTTGTTTTCTCACGTGATGATTAAAAAAGTATTACATATAAAATAGATTATGTAGTAACCTATAAATAATATTGCTTTAAGTAAATATATATTGAATCAACTATTATTAGTGGTAGAGAACACTGTATTTAAAAAAGAAAAAGATTGTTGATGTAATTATTATATTAAGGAAAAATGTATCATTTCTTTAAAATTAACTAAAGTGGTTAGCCATAATTTAGTATATTTTAGGAATAACTTCTCGTTAAGGGAAGTTTTTTCTTGTAAAAACTTCTAAATAATAGTAAAATACTTGAGTATTTGAGAGGAGTTCACATTATGAGTAAATTAGATAAAATAGATATACATGATGAAAAAGGAATTAACTTTTGTTGTGATTATTTAAGTTTAGAAAGCCTACATGATGAAGTAGAAGAATTTGCTAAGAGTGAAGAAAGCATGAATAGTTTAAAATTTTCTAAAACAGTAATGTTTTCACATGAGCTCCAATATAACAATCTAGTTGAAGGATATAAGGATGATCTAACTGTTATAAATGACGTTATTAAAAATGCTAGTAGAAAAATGGATGAAGAAAAAAGAGTTAGAATACTTAATCTTTATAGGGGATATCAGTTTATATTAAGACATAAAGAAATCAATAAAGATAGTTTAAAAGACTTATATGCAATACTTAGTCATAATTTAATTACAGAAGAAGAAAGAATGAGAATGGGTGAATATTATCGCAGTCAAAATGGGTACATATTCTTATCATCTCGTATGGATAAGGAACCATTTATGACTATAGACCCTGAAGATGTTGAAAAACTTATGGAAGAATATTTTAAGTTTCTAGATGATAAATTTATTCTGGATACTAAAACTGGAGAATATATTAAAAGTCAAATTATGCATTTTTATCTAGTTTATATTCATCCTTATTATGACGTAAATGGTAGAACTAGCAGAACTATGGCAATGTGGGATTTACTGAATCATGAATGCTATCCCCATATAATTTTTAACCGTGGAATTAATGTTAGAAGGTATTATTATTTAATTGAAAGATGCAAATGGAATCATAATTTAACAGATTTTATTTTCTACATGCTTAAAAGTGTTAAAGAAGAAATGGAAAAAGAAGCTGTAATGGAAAGTATCAACAAAAATACTCGCTACGAACTAAATGCACTCCACTATCAAACAATGCTATATATTTTATCAATGAATGGTCTTGTAAGTGTTTTAGACTTTGCAAGTTACTATAACAGATGTAATGATAAAAAGAAGGTTAAAGAAATTTATGATGAATTGTTAGTGCCTTTAATTGATATGGACATATTAACTGTTGAAAGAACGACAAATAAAAATATGTATGGAAATACTCCAAACATGATTCTAAGATTAAATCAAAATAAAATAGAAGATAATCCTTTAGTTAGAAGGATTAAATATTAAGGTATTCTATTAAAGAAGCAGGTACAAACTTATTCTTTATAAGTTCTTCTTTATCAAACCATTCATAAGTAATTAAATCTTTGTTCTTGTCTTCGATATTAACAATTTTGTTAGTATCTTTTTTTAATTTATATTCATTAATAAATAGAATTTCATGATAATTATATTCGTTAAAGTTAGATTTAAAAATATTCTCAAGAGTTTTAATATGTTTAATAAATTTTATATCTAATCCGGTTTCTTCTTTTATTTCTCTTATTCCAGCTAATATGCTTGTTTCATTTAACTGTATTTTACCACCTGGTAATGTAACGTGATTTATGCCAACTCTTCTTTCAACAAGTATTTTGTTATCCTTTTTGATAAGCACTCCTACTCGACATTGAAATACAACATTATCATTAATAAATTTTAAGTCCATTATTATCACCATTACAATTATATATTAATACATTTACTATTTTCAAGATGATATCAAATATTTAATTGTTTGTTATAAATAAAAATTAAATATTTTTTATTTGTTCGACAAGTTTTTTAATAATCATGTGTTAATATATTTCGCATGGAGAAATATATGGAAAATAAAAAATTAATAGGATTTAAAAATGAAGAGATGTTTGCAAATTACCTAAACAATAAAAAAGTTAAACATTTACCACCACATTATCAAGAAATGATAATTGAATTGTTTGGCTATGTAAATTTTAACTCTTACTTAAGTTGTTGGGTTGATCGAACTAAAAAGAAATATGATATTGTCATTAAGTTAGATAATAAGTATAGAAGAGTTAGTATTAAAATGGGAGTTAATAATTCTGTTCACACGGAAGGAATATCTAATTTTATTCATTTTCTAATTGAGAATAATATACCAAGAGATATAGTTATAAAATATCTTAAATATCACTATTCGGATGGTACTACAAACGGAAAAGGTACAAATAGAATAAGTGCTAAAGAGTATAAAGAATTACATAATGATGACATTGAAGAAATAAATTCTTATTTTAATAAAGAAGATTTTATAATAAAATCAATTTACAGATTTGTCTTACAAGGAACTAATTCAAATATATCAGTAGATGGATTAATTCATGGTTCAGTAGATGATTTTCTATTCATATCTAAAAAAGACATTATTGATATTTTATTAAGTCATAAGGACAATGTTCAAAATGGTGTTCATATCAGCGATTTATTCTGTCAGGCAAAAGCTAAAAATCTTAATTATAATCCTAAATATGAAAAGGACAGATTTTGTTTACAAGTAAAATGGTTTAATATACTCGATTGTATAATCGAGAAAAAGTATATTAATGAATGCACCAAAAGAGAGTTAAATACTAAATAAACACCTGATACGGAAAGTATCAGGTATTTATTTAGTATGTTTTAAAGAATTGTTATTTTTCAAAGAAGTTCTCGTAAAGAATAAGCGCCTCAAGCTCCTGACGTGGGCATAAAAAAACTTATGTGTTCTACATAAGCATAAATTCTAAATATGGAGCCTTAACTTTTCTTATATACGAAAAATTATACTCCCAAGATTGATTAAATCAACTGAATAAATTATATCAGTTTTTGAAATTATTTCAAGCCTTATTTGATTCTTCTACTGGATTCTTAAAATTATTTTTTAATGCTTCCAATTCATTATTTAAATCTTGTATATATTTTTCTGTAACATCATTATATAAGTCTTCACCAGTCCTTGTGAATTTAAACGTAATGTAATTATCACTTATAATGTGATTTAAAATTTCATAAAATACATTTTTTATGGTTTCTTTGCTATCAGTTGTAATTTCTAACTTAATTGGTTGTTCAAAATTAAAAACTATATATGTTTTTTCTCCTTCATTTGAAATATTTACTATTATTTCATTATTCATATAGATCACCTCTTTCTTCGAAAGCATCTTTTCCGCCTTCTAAATATTTAATACTTTCATCTTTCCAACTTAACTTTTCACTTGAATCAATACTATATAAAATATCAGTAAACATATTGCCAATATATGTTTTGTAATTTTCATTATCAACGATTTTTAAAATTGAGTTAGATGGTCTTGTTCTAATTGCAATATTAGCATCATGTGTAGCAATTACTATTTTCTTTTTAGCATGAGCTAAATCTTTTAACAATGGTACAATTTCGTCATTAATATATGTACTTCCTAAATTTGCTTCAGGTTCATCAATTAGGAAAATCTCGTATTCTTTTTTTGATATCAAATCATGTTGTAATGAAAGAATAGCTAATTCTCCTTTAGATGGTTTATATTGTTTCCCAGATATTTCAAAAAATCTTTCTATTGACATGAAATCATTTAAATCTTTAATATCTTTATTATTACAATCTTGAGCAATTATTTTGGTATATTCTACTAGTTTAGGTGAAGATATATCTTCCATTATTTTTCCCATATTTGTTATTATATTTGCTAGTTCTCCTTTATTTGAAATAAGTGTAGTATGGTTGATATCTTTTTTGTTTAACAAATTAATAAATTTATATTTTGTTGTTAAATAAACATTCCCTTTTAAACCAAGTTTACCAATATATTCATTTGTTGAATCTGAAGTTTTATTTAAAATATTGGTAATACTTTTAATATCGTTTTTTAGTTCAACTCGCTTTTTAACAAAATTGAATAAGCCTGTTTCCGTTGGCATTGATGGGCTACCAATATTTTGTGAAACATAATTGTTCATTTTTTCAATAAAATCATCCAATAATTTTGAAGAATTTTCCTCTAACCATACCTCCTTGTACTTTTTATAAATATTATCTTTTAATGTATTTAAAGAATTTATGTTTTTATTAATTTCGTCGTTATCATAATTTTTGTATTCAAAATTTTCTAATTTCTTAATAAAATCACAAATTGATATATAATCACTAAACAAGTTTTTGTAAATTTTATCATTAAAACTATGACTTTTACTTATTAGTAAAGACTTCATCATTGTTTTCTTTTTATTTTTCGATGCGTTTTTAAAATATTTATAATAAGATTTTATAGATGTTGGTGTTTCATCGCTGAAATTTATAATATTTTCTAATTTATCGGCACAATTATCATCTAATTGTAAATTATCTATATTATAATCCTCTTTATTAACACTAATAAGTTGTTTATACCAGCCTTCTTTATCTCCACCTGAAAATTCAACATATTTATCCCCATTCATTTCATAGTGTTCTTTTAAAGAATTTAATATTTCTGTTTTACCACTACCTTTATCTCCAAATATAATGTTAACATCATCATAAATTGGAAGTTCAAATGGAAATTCTTTTGTTTCACTCTTACCATATACTATAATTTTTTCATCAAAATTTTCGTTTATTAAGTCAGTAATAAGTTGTGTATCTTTATCAACTAACTTTAATAAACTTTTGTAGTCTTTAATTTCAAATTTTAAGTTTCCAAAAGTACAATTTTCATAATTATTCCAATCAATCACATCTGTTCCTATCATTGCACGATGATTATTACTTTGTAATACACCAATAGATACAATATTAGATGCTTCTTTTAATAATCTTAAAGGTTTACTCATGATACTTTCAAAATCTTCTAAATCTTCAATAGATAATTGCTTATCTTTTAAAAAATGTGCAATATAAATTATATCCATGTCTTTAAACTTCTCATATAATTCATGACTACCTATGATAAAATTATCAGGAGTAAAATCTTTTGTTATTTGGTTGACTCGTTTTTCAAAATCATCTACATCATCAGGATTAGCAATTAGTATTACATGTCCTCTTGATTTATTAATTCCTTCTACATCCAATTCAATTCCTGGAATAACATAACATAAATCTTTTACTGCTTCCTTTAATTCTTTATAATTATCTTTAAAAAAGCAATTATGATTAGTAATAGCTAAAAATTTAACCTCAGAAAGTTCAACCTTTTCCTTAAATTTTTCAACACTTACATTTCTTAAATCAGATTCTTTATTTTTCGTATTTTTAGTATGACAATGTAAATCGATTTTCATAATGATATTTACCTCCTTAAATAATCAATAGTATAGAATATTATAACATCTTATTTATTTTTTTTGAATAAATACAAGGTAAAATCTAGAAGAATCGAGGATTTTATAGTATAATTTTATTAGCAAATAATCTTGCTATTAAGGAGGTGCAATATGGAAATCAATAATATTTATAACATCGATTGTAATAAAGGTATGAGTAAGATGATTAAAGAAAACATCAAGGTTAATTTGATTGTTGCAGATCCTCCATATGTAATATCAAAAAAATCCCAGTTTCATACAATGAAAGATAGGAAAAATCCTAGAAAGGGTACTGATTTTGGTGAATGGGATAAAGAATTTAATAATAAACCTTGGATAAAAAAATCTTATGAATTATTAAATAAAGGTGGTTCTTTGTTAGTATTTAATGATTTTAAAAAGGCTACAGAAATTATAAAATATGCACAAAGTTTAGGATTTGTTTATAAGGATACATTAATTTGGAAAAAAACTAATCCAATGCCTAGAAATAGAGATAGAAGATACGTCCCAGATATAGAAATGATTATATGGTTTGTAAAACCTGGAAAATGGACATATAATAGACAAAATGCAAAATATGAAAGTTGTGTAATTTCTGTTCCTTCTGAAAGTGGAGGTGGTTGTAAGCGATATCATCCAACGCAAAAGCCACTAAAATTAATAGAATATTTAATCAAAATACACAGTAATAAGGACGATTTGATTTTAGATCCTTTTATGGGTTCTGGAACTACGGCAATAAGTGCAATAAGGACGGGTAGAAAGTACATAGGTTTTGAATTAGATAATGAATATTTTGAATCATCAATAAAAAGGGTTAATGGTGATAAAAATGAATGAAACATATATAAAATCTCCATTAAATTATGTTGGTGGAAAGTATAAAATATTAGATCAAATTATACCAAAATTTCCTAAAAAGATTAATACATTTGTAGATTTGTTTGGTGGTGGATTCAATGTTGGAATAAACGTTGATGCTGATATCGTAGTCTACAATGATGTTATTGAACCATTATGTGAATTAATGAATTATTTTTCAAATAAAAATGCAGAAGAAGTAGTACAAAAAATTGAAGATAATATTTCAATTAATGGGTTAGATAAGGAAAATACTGATGCTTTTTTGAAATTAAGAAATAAATATAATCACAGCGTATACAAAAATGAAGATGATAAAATTATAGATTTTTACACCTTAATTTTATATAGTTTTAATTATCAAATACGATTTAATCAAAATATGAAATACAATACACCCTTTGGTAAAAACAGAAGCTCATATAATTCAAATACCAAAAAGAATTTAGAAAAATTTGTTAATAAAATTAATAAAATTAATGTTAAAGTTTCAAAAGAAAAATTTGTTGACTTTGATTTTTCAAATTTAGGTGAAAATGATTTTGTATATTGTGATCCACCTTATTTAATAACTACTGGAAGTTATAATGATGGAAATCGTGGAATTAAAGACTGGACTCTTGATGATGAAAAGAAGTTATTAAATATTCTTGATGATTTAAATTCAAAAGGCATAAAATTTGCTTTGTCAAATGTTCTAGTTGCCAATGATAAGAAAAATGAAATTTTGACTGAGTGGTCAAAAAAATATACTGTATATATAATAGAAAATACATTTAATAACTCAAATTATAGAAGAAAAAATAAAGATGATACTATAGAGGTATTAATTACAAATTATGGGGAGGTAGAAAATGAGTAACATAGAATTATCAACAAAATATTCATCAAAAAGGTCTTTTGGCTGGTCACAAGATGCATCTGATTTTAGTAGTTTAAAGAAAGTTGTTCAAATTTTTGATAATAAATCTGAATTTCACAAAAACTTAATTTCTGCTAGAATTCCTATGCTTGTTGACAATAAGGAACTGATAAAAAAATTTCAAAAAATATTAATGAGTACTCCTTTAAAAATAACATATTCTGATCTTGTTGGCACACATTCTACGCCAAGAAAAGATTCACCTTGTAATGCTATTATACAAGCTTCTGTTTGCGGTCAAGTAAAACTATATTTAAGCGATTGGGCATCAGACAGTTTCCTACGTTGGGCTCATCTATGTGGATTTGTAAAATATAACGGCGAAGATGATACTTTTGAAATTACTAATGATGGTTTAGAGTATTCTAAAACTGAAGATAATTCTGTGGAAGAAAAGGAATGCTTATTAAATGCAATATTAAAATATCCTCCGGTTTCAAGAATATTGCAACTATTGTCTAATGGAGATCATTTGTCCAAATTTGAAATAGGAAGTCAATTAGGTTTTGTCGGAGACGAAGGATTTACATCATTACCACAAAATGTCTTATTGACTTCACTTGCAATGACAGATGATTCAAAAGAAAAAAATAAAATGAAATCAGATTGGGATGGCTCATCAGATAAATATGCTAGACAAATTTGTAAATGGTTGGAAAAACTAGGACTAGTTAGACAAGTTGAAAAAGAGTATAAAGTAAATTTAGGAAACCAAGAATATATTGAAAAATTAGGACAGGCATATATGATTACTCCAGATGGACTAAAAGCATACAGAAGATTACAAGGTATAAATAAAGTTTCAAAAGTTTCAAAAAATGTATTTTGGGAAATGTTATGCCCTAAAGCGGTAGATAGATATTATATAAGAAATAGACGTGCATATATAATAAAATTTTTATCAGATTCAAATAGTGCTGTGTCATTAGAAAAATTGCAGGAAAAATTGAAAGAAGTTAAATTTGATGAATCGTTAGAAAGTATTAAGGATGATTTAATAGGATTACAAAATATAGGATTATTTATAAAAAAATCTAATAAAGGTTATACATTAAATGATAACATTCAAAATTTAGTTATTCCATTAAATTCAACAGGAACAGGAAAAAGTGATACATTAAGATTAAAAGACTTTTGCAGAGATATATTGGAAAACATTCCACATAATTACCTTAATCTAATAGACTTGGCTTATGATTCTAAATCTAATAGACAATTTGAAATGGAAGTTGTCGATTTGTTAGTATCAGAATGTGGTTATAAAGGATTACATTTAGGTGGTGGCAGAAAACCAGATGGAATAATTTATACTGAAAATTTAAAAGAAAATTATGGAACTATAATAGATACTAAAGCGTATTCAAAAGGCTATTCTTTACCAATTTCTCAAGCGGATGAAATGAGAAGATATATTGAAGAAAACAATAAAAGAGATAATAAAATTAATCCAAATAAGTGGTGGGAGAATTTTCCAAAATTACTAAGGAAATTTAGTTTCTTATTTGTATCTAGTGAATTTAACGGACAATTCGAGGATAAATTAGAAAATATTTCAACTACTACAGGAATTAATGGTGCGGCTATAAATGTTGTAAATTTATTACTATTTGCTGAAAATATAAAATCTGAATTTATCGGACTAGAACAAGCATATCAATTAATGACGCAAAATTCTGAAATCAAGCTAATTGATGCGTAAAATATTAAAAAGACAATCTAAGTCATAATGACCTAGAATTGTCTTTTTCTTTTTGTATGTCTTTATCAAAATTATTAATATTATCTAGCATAGATTTTGCTCTTTCTTTTATATCTTTACAATATTTGTTATACTTACGAAATTCTTTAATTTTAGGTTGAAGATCATTTATTTCAGCAAGTATTTTAGATTTATCTTCTTCATTTTTAAC
>CAKOMQ010000018.1 GCA_934096715.1 uncultured Bacilli bacterium | reverse complement strand
ATAAAATAATATTAATATTTATTTAATATATTTATTTTATTATTTTAAAGGTGATGTTTATGAGATTATTAGTAGTAGAAGATGAAGTTAGATTATGTGATATGATTAAAGCTAGACTTGAAAAAGAAAAATATACTGTAGATACAACATATGATGGAGAAGAAGGATTATATATGATTGAAAGTAATATATATGATCTTGTAATACTTGATGTAATGCTTCCGGGTATGAATGGGTTTGAAATTTTAAAAAAGGCAAAGGAAGAAAATATAAATTCTAAAGTAATCCTATTAACTGCTAAGTCTCAAATAGATGATAAGTTAAAAGGATTCAATTTAGGAGTGGATGACTATATTACTAAACCATTTCATCTTGAAGAATTAGTAGCTAGAGTAAATGTTCAATTAAGGAAAGATGAAGTTATTAGTAATAAACTTGTTTATAATGATTTGGAGTTAAATTTGGATAACTCTAGTATAAAGTGTTTGGATAATAACGAAGAAATAGAAATTGTTTTTAAAGAACTTAGTATATTAGAATATTTAATTAATAATCAGAATCAAATAGTAAGTAAAGAACTTATTTATGATAAAGTATGGGGACTTGAGAATGATAGTATATCTAATAACTTAGAAGCATATATGTCTTTTATAAGAAGAAAACTTAAAACTATTGGTTCAAAAGTAAATATAAAATCTGTTCGTAATCTAGGATATAAGTTGGAGTATAACAATGAAGAAATTAAGTAGTAAGATATTTTTTACTTTGTTTATTTCTTTAAGTACAATATTATTTCTGATTACTTTGACTACTAATGTTATCTATTATGAAAAAGAGAAAAATAATATTAATAGTAATATTCAAAGAATAAATGATTTAATAAGAAAAAGAAACGTAGAAGAATTAAATGGCAATAATAATGTTGTGATGGATAATGATATTTATATTACATTAATAAATAATAGCAAAAAAGTTGTAGGTGTTATAAGTTTTAATGATAATATGAATACTAGTAAAATTAAAAAGATTAGTAAAAAGATAATAAAGAAAAAGAATAATAAAGGAATAAACGTTACTAATCTTTATGTTAGTAATTATTCTTATTATTATAATGATAATTATTTAATACTTTTATCTAATAATTATGCACATAATAGATTAACTAGTGTTTTAGTAGCTACTATTATGTTATTTACTGCATTTTTAATAATTGTTATAGGGTTTTGTATCTTTATAACCAAATGGATAACTAAACCAGTAGAAGACTCATTTAATTCTCAAAAGAAATTTATTGAAGATACTTCTCATGAATTAAAGACACCACTGGCAGTTATTATGGCTAGTACAGATTTAATAGATAAAAATAAAAAGAATGAAAAATGGATTGATAACATTAAAGATGAAACTGATAATATGAATAAGCTTATTAATAATATGTTAGAGTTATCAAGAACAGAAATAGATACGGTTAATGAAGTTAAAGAAATTAATAATTTATCTAATATTATTAAAAAAGAAAGTTTAAAATTTGAAAGTTTAATGTATGAAAAGAGTATATTACTTGAACTAAATGTCGAAGATAATATAGAGTTCTTATGTGATGAATATTTGATAAAAGAGATGGTTGGAATACTTTTAGATAACGCAATTAAACATGCTTATAAAAACTCAAGTATAATAGTTAATTTAAGTAAGAATAAAAATCATATTACTTTTAGTGTTACAAACTCAGGAGATGTAATACCTAAAGAACATATAAATAAAATATTTAATAGATTTTATAGAGTAGATAAAGCTCGTAATAGAAGTGAATCTAGATATGGTTTAGGACTAGCAATACTTAAAAATATAGTTGTTATTCATAATGGAAAAATAGATGTAATATCTAAGAATAACAAAACTTCTTTTATAATTATATTTTAATATTTATTTAATATAAAATTATTATCATATTGCTAGTTAGTAGGTGAGATGTTATAATAAAGTAGGTGAATAAGAATGGGTGCTAAAACGTTTAAAACATTAGATGAACAAGTGGAAATATTACAATCCAAGGGATTAATAATAGATGACATAGAGTATGCTAAAAGTGTGCTTTTAAGAGAAAATTACTTCTTTTTAAGTGGATATAGACATGTATTTTTAAATCCTGATAATAAGAAAAAGTTTATACATGGTACAAACTTTAGAGAGTTATATGCATTATTTAATTTTGATAGACAACTTAGAAATATATTATTTAAAAATATATTAATAGTAGAAAATAATTTAAAGAGTATACTTTCTTATATAATGAGTAAGAATCATGGTTTTAAAGAACAAAATTATTTAAATGCTGATAATTTTGTTAATGATTGCACTAAGACTAGACAAATTAATGATTTATTAAGAAAGATGAAAAGACAAATAATTGTTAATAGTAAGCAACACACTGCTACTAGTCATTATATGATTAACTATGGATATATACCTCTTTGGATTGTTGTTAAAGTACTATCATTTGGAATAGTTGGAGAATTATATTCTGTACTACAATATGAAGATCAAAAGGAAATAGCAGATACTTATCAAATTGAAGTGAAAGAATTAATGTTATATTTACCAATAATAGCTAATTATAGAAACTTGTGTGCACATGAAGATATATGTTTTATAAATCGTACTCAAAAAATTATAAATAATACTAAGTATCATGATTTACTTAATATAAAGAAGAATGATTATGGAGAATATGAAAAGGGGTTAAATGATTTATTTGCAATAATAATAATACTTAAGAAAATACTTAGTAATAATGATTTTATTAATATGTTAAATGAAATTAGTTATGAAATTGATGTATTAGATGGAAAGATAGAAACTATAGGAATAGAAAAGATATTAGATGTTATGGGATTTCCTATAAATTATAAAGAGATAGCGAGGTTAGATTAATGAAACAAGATGCAAATAATATTACTAAGAAAGTTATATATGGTTTATTTCTTTTTACAATAGGAGTGTTAATAGTTTATTCTGTTATTTATAAGTTTCCTGCTGTTTTTAAAGAAACTGTAACAAAAGTTGAAAAAAATGTTACTGTAACAGATGTTGGTATTGCTGATGCTGTTGAAAAAGTATATAATTCAGTAGTTGTAATTACTTCATATAATGGAGATAATGCTGTTGCTAGTGGTTCAGGATTTATTTATAAAACTAAAGATAATAAAAGTTATATAATTACTAATAATCATGTTATAAGTGGTTCAAATAATTTTAAAGCTACATATACAGATGGAAAAGTACAAGAATTAAAACTTGTGGGATCTGATGAGTATGCAGATATAGCAGTACTTGAAACTGATGAAAGAGATAATTTTAAGGCTGTTAGTATTGGTAAAAGTGAAGAAATGCGTGTAGGAGATACAGCATTTACTGTTGGAGCGCCACTTGATGATACTTATTCATGGACAGTAACTCGTGGTATATTGTCTGGTAAAGATAGATTAGTTGAAGTGAGTTTATCAAATACTAATCAATCTGATTATATTATGAATGTAATGCAAACAGATGCTGCAGTTAATAGTGGAAATAGTGGTGGACCTTTATGTAACTCTAATGGTGAAGTTGTTGGAGTTGTTAATGCTAAGATATCATCAACAGGTGTTGAAGGGATTGGATTTGCTATTCCAATAGAGGTTGCGATTGAAAAAGCGGAACAAGTTATAAGTGGAAGTAAAACTGATTATCCTTATTTAGGAATAAGTATGTTAAATGTTACTAGTGCTTTAAGTTATCCACAATATAATAGTTATTTACAACAAAATAAAATATCTCAAGGTGTTATTGTAATAGATGTTGAAAAGAATTCAAGTGCAGATAATGCTGGAATTAAGACTAATGATATAATATTATCTATAGATAATGATGATGTTGAAAACTTAGCATTCTTAAGATATAAATTATATAAATATAATGTTGGGGATACTATTAAGTTAAAAGTTCTTAGAGATGGTAAAGAAAAGACTATAAGTGTTAAGTTATCTAGTAATGGTAAGAAAGCGTAATTAAACTATGGAAACTGTTAAAAAATTATGGCCCAGAATATGGGCTTTCGTCATAGACGTTGTTATTGTATTTCTTTTGAGTAGTATGATATGTAATATAAAATTTTTGAATCCTACATATGATGAATATAGTAATACATATGATGTATATCAAGAAATATATAAAAAATTTCAAGATGGTAAATTAGATGTTAGTGATTTTTATAAACAAACAGATAATCTTACATATGATTTATATAGATATGGTACTAGTAATTATATTATTTACTTAGTTGTAATAATAGGCTATTTTGTATTCTTTCAAAAATATAGTAATGGTCAAACTATTGGTAAAAGAGTAAACAAAATTAAAGTAATAAATAATAATGGAGATAATCCAAGTATTAAAATATATTTGCTTAGAGTAATGTTTATATTTATACTTGGATTAGGTGGGATATTTAGTGGTATAACTTGTGCTATTCTTCCACATCTTTTATCTATAAGTAATCTTTCAACGTGGATAAGCGCTGTTAGTATTACTAATATGCTACTTGCCTTGATTGATTGTGAAGTATTAATTGCTCGCAAAGATCGTAAAGCATTACATGATGTTGTATGTAATACGATGGTAGTTGAGTGTGAAAACAAAACTAAAACTCTTGATTAATTTCAAGAGTTTTAGTTATTTCCAATAAGTTTTGCATGAATAACAAGTTTTTTATAACTACCATGACATGTAGATAAAGTAAGTATTTTATCACTTATAGTTACATTAGTGTCAAATGAAACAATACTTCTATTTTTAATCATATCTATAAATTCTTGATATTCATTATCACTTTGAAAAGATGTCTTAATATAATCATTAGTGGTTTCTATTATATAGACACTAAATATTTGCCAATTACTATTACCTGATTCCATACTTATTTTAATTATATTATTGCTTTTATTGTTAAACCAATTTTGGTTTGTTAATTGTTTTAATGTCCCAAACATTGTTTTATCTTTTCTATTATGACCATATATAATTAAATTTTTATTATTTAAGTCTTTCGTATTACGATAGTCCATAAATAACCATCCAGCATTATTTTTCTTTTTGTTAAATGAATGATTTAAATAATATTCATTATTATTTGACTTAACAAATGGATAGTTAACAAAAGTATTTGGTACTTGAATCCATCCTGCAGTATCTTCGTTTATAGTTTTTAGTTTAGATAAGTTTACATCTAAAAAGTTAGTCTTCATATAGTCCCAATAATCACCTGTTTTTTCATCTTCTTTAATATCAATTTGTTCTTCAGTGTCTATATTATCCGGAACTTGTATAATCTTATTTATATCGTTTATTACTTCATTATTCTTTCTTACATCTATATACCAAAGAGCTATATTTATAATAGAATAAATAAAAATAATAAGTGATATAATTAATATTAGATATAATATAAATTGTTTTAGTTTTTTCTTTTTCATATTGATAATTATATCATTTTATTATTATATTTACTATAATTTTTATGTTTTTAGTGTTATAATGTTTAAGAGCCTAAACGGTTATTTTTTTTCTAAGGAGATGAATATTAATGATTAAAGAGTTGTCTAAATCAATTAGAGATTATAAAAAAGATACTATTAAAACTTCAATATTTGTAGTATGTGAAATTATTTTAGATATATTGATTCCTATTATTATGGGATTACTTGTAGATCATGGTATATCTACAGGTAATACAAAGAATATTTTATTTTATGGAATACTTTTTATATTAAGTGCAATTGTTGCGTTATTTTTTGGATTTATGTCTGGTAAAAGTGCAAGTATTGCAAGTAATGGTTTTGTTAAAAATTTAAGACAAGATGTATTTGAAAAAGTAAATGATTTTTCTTTTAAAAATATTGATAAGTTTTCGACATCTAGTTTAATAACAAGACTTACAACTGATGCATCAAATGTTCAAAATGCTTTTCAAATGATAATAAGAATTGCAGTTAGAGCGCCACTTATGTTTATATTTAGTATTGCAGCTGTTATATATGTTAATCCTAAAATTGCTTCAATATTTATTATTATAATACCGATACTTGTATTTGGTTTATATTATATTACAACTAAAGCTTATCCATTATTTGCTAGAACTTTTAAAACTTATGATAAGTTAAATAATGTAGTGGAAGAAAATGTTAGATCTATCAGAGTTGTTAAATCTTTTAATAATGAAGAACATGAAATTGATAAGTTTGAGAATGTTTCAAATGATATATATACTACTTTTAGTAAAGCAGAAAAAATAGTAGCGTTTAATACTCCACTTATGCAATCTGCTATATATGCTGCGATTATTATTATATGCTGGGTAGGGGGTAAACTTATTATTTCTACTGGAGAAGTTGAAATGACTACTGGTAATTTAACTGCGTGTCTTACATATGCTACTATGATTCTTAATAGTTTAATGATGCTATCTATGATATTAGTTATGCTTAATATAGCAAAGAGTTCTGCAGAAAGAATTCAAGAAGTATTAAGAGAAGAAGTTGATATTAAATCAAAAGAAAATCCTAAAGTTGTTGTAGAGAATGGTAATATAGATTTTAAAAATGTTTATTTTAAGTATGAAAGTGATCAAGATAAATATGTATTATCTAATATAAATATAAGTATTAAAGAAGGAGAATTTATTGGTATTATTGGTGGTACTGGATCTAGTAAAAGTAGTTTAGTTAATTTAATACCAAGACTGTATGATACTACTAAAGGTAGTGTGTGTGTTGGTAATATAGATGTTAAAGATTATGACTTAGAAGTACTACGAGATAATGTAAGTATTGTGTTACAAAAGAATGTGTTATTCTCTGGTACCATATTAGAGAATTTAAGATGGGGTAAAAGAGATGCTAGTATTGAAGAAGCAAGAGAAATGTGTAAGATTGCTCAGATAGATGATTTTATTATGAGTTTACCAGATAAGTATGATACTTTAATAAGTGAAGGTGGTACTAATGTTAGTGGTGGACAAAAACAAAGAATATGTATTGCTAGGGCACTTCTTAAAAATCCTAAAGTATTAATTATGGATGATTCTACTAGTGCTGTTGATACTAAGACTGATAGATTAATTAGAGATGGTCTAAAAGATATTATGCCTAAGGTAACTAAGATTGTTATTGCACAAAGAATATCAAGTATTGAAAATGCTGATAAAGTTATTGTACTCGATAATGGTAAGGTAGTAGCGTTTGATAAGCCTTCTAAGTTACTTAAAAGTAATAAAATATATAAAGAAGTTTATGATTCTCAAATGAATGGGGGTATGGAATAATGGCAAGTCATGTTAGTAAAAAAATGTCTTTAAAAGATATCCCTAAGGGTACATTAAAAAGAGTTTTATCTTATGTAATAAGTAGACATAAAATAAGATTTACTTTAATAGTAATATTGGTATTAGCAAGTTCTTTACTTGGTGCTTATGGACTTACAATATTTGGTACAATAGTTGATGAAGCAATTAAACCTTTTATAAATGGTAATGTTGATTATTCTATACTTGCTAGTAAACTTGTTATAATGGCTTTAGTATTCTTACTTGCCACTATTACTTCGTTCTTATATAATTATTTAGAAATTGAAATATCTCAAAAAACTTTAAAAGATATAAGAGATGATATGTTTAAACATATGGAATCTTTACCAATAAGTTATTTTGATACAAATAGTCATGGAGATATAATGAGTAGATATACAAATGATACTGATACTTTAAGACAAATGATTAGTATGTCTATTCCTAATATAATTAGTAGTGTTGCTACGATGTTAGCGGTATTTATATTTATGTTGAAAAGTTCTTGGTTATTAACAATATTTGTAATTATATTTGTAATATTTATGTTCTTTATTACTAAGATAGTTGCAAATAAGAGTGGTAAATATTTTATTAAACATCAAGAATCTATAGGTAAATTAAATGGTTATATTGAAGAAATGATTAATGGTACTAAAGTTGTTAAAGTATTTAATCATGAATCTAAAAGTATAGAAGATTTTAAATCTATAAATGAAGATACATGTTATTATTCAACTAATGCTCATTTATACGCTAATGTATTTATGCCAATAATGGTACAACTTGGTAATTTAGAATATTCTTTGATTGCTATAATTGGTGGTATTATGGCTATTAATAATACGATGGGATTAACTTTAGGTACTGTACTTGCTTTTTTAACTTTAAGTAAGAATTTTACTTCATCAATTAGTCAAGTAAGTAATCAATTAAATTCAATTATTGCATCTCTTGCTGGTAGTAAAAGAATATTTGAACTTATAGATGCTCCTAGTGAAGAAAATAATGGTAAGTATATTTTAGTTAATGTTAAAGAAACTAAAAATGGACTTATTGAGGTTAAGGAGAATACTGAAAAGTGGGCTTGGAAAAAAGATAATGAATTAGTTTTACTTAAAGGTGATGTTCGTTTTAATAATGTTAACTTTGGATATACAGAAGATAAAACTATATTACATGATATTAATTTATATGCTAAACCAGGACAGAAAGTAGCATTTGTAGGAGCAACAGGAGCTGGTAAAACTACTATTACTAATTTAATTAATAGATTCTATGATATTAATAGTGGCTCTATTACTTATGATGGTATAGATATATTAGATATTAATAAGAATTACTTAAGAAAATCTATGGGTATGGTATTACAAGATGTTAATTTATTTACTGGAACTATTTATGATAACATAAGTTATGGTAATCCTAGTGCTAGTAAAAAAGAAATAATAGCGGCTGCTAAACTAGCTAATGCTGATAATTTTATTAAGATGTTACCTGATGGATATGATACAGTTATTACGGAAAATGGTAGTGAATTATCTCAAGGTCAAAAGCAATTAATATCTATCGCTAGAGCGGCTTTAGTTGATCCACCAGTAATGATTTTAGATGAAGCTACATCAAGTATTGATACTCGTACAGAAAAGATAGTACAAGATGGTATGGATAAGCTTATGAAGGGAAGAACTGTATTTGTAATTGCTCATAGATTATCTACTGTTAGAAACTCTAATGTAATTGTAGTACTTGATAATGGTAAGATTATTGAAAAAGGTAATCATGAAGAATTAATTAATAAAAAAGGAAGATATTATGAATTATATACTGGAGCATTTGAATTAGAATAGAATATCTATTCTTTTTTTATTGTAAGTTAAAGTAGCTGTTTTGCTGTTTTTTGCTGTTATTTGCTGTTATTTTGTTGTTTTATCATTTGAAAAGTTTATAAATCTAATCTTTTTTGCAAAAAATTCGCAAAGAATTTGCAAAGAAAAATGGATATATGAATTATGCAATATTTAGAAGTGAACCTATTATGATTACAAATGACTTAGTACAAATTTGTTCTAATAATCAAAGAGAGAAGAAAGCCTATAAATCTAATCCTGATATAAGAATAGAAGATATTTATAAAAATATACAATTAATTCTTTTTATTTTTACCACGATGTGCAACTTGATTTGAGTTGGTAATATACTGAAGCATTTGCATTAGAATAGAATATCTATTCTTTTTTTTTTGACTTTATTCGACATCGTTCGACAATTTTCGACATTGTATTTATGTTATTATATACTTGGGTTTGCTAGAGTGAGTGAAAGGAGCAGTAAAAATTAAAGAAGTAAAAATAGTTAAATCTGGTATATTTTATAATGTCTATGGAGATGATGCATTTATACTTAATTACTTATTAAGTTTTAAATTAAGAATTGCTAATAAAACTGGGTTTCCAGAAAAGTCTTTAGAAAAGGTTATTAATACTCTAGAAGATAATAGAGTTAACTATATAGTATATGAAAATAATTTAGTAACTAATAAAAATACATTTAGTAAAAATAATTATAATAAAATACTTAAAAAAGCTAAAATTAATTATTTAAAAAATGAAGAATTAAATACTATAATAGAAAAGTTAAAGAATCTTGATGAATCTAAAACTAAGGAGTTAATTGAGTTAATTAATAATGAACTTAAAGACTAATAAACTTAGAATATTATCGTCTTATAAAGAATTCTTATATGATATAGAAAAAATACTTGTAAATGTACCTAAAAAAGATTATATAAGTAGATCTAACTTTTATAATAAGTCTATTGAAATACTAGAACTTATTTATTATGCTAATAATGTATCTAATAAAAAAGAATATCAACTTAAAATAATTACTAAGATAAGTGTCTTAGACTTTTATATCGAAAGACTATATAAAAAGAAATATATTAGTGAATCAACTACTATTAAATATTCTAAAAAACTAAATGAAATAACTAAAATGGTTTATGGATGGATTAAAGAAACTAATTGACTTATATGAAGGAGTACTAATAAGGAATGTTAAGAATGTTAATACTTTATATAAATTTGATCGCTTTAAGATGGTAAATATATATGATGCCCATAAGGACATCATATATAATTTACCCAATAAGATTAAATATAATATATTTTTAATTAAAGAACCTAAGTATAGGATTATAATGTCTTTACCTATTAAGGATAAACTAGTTAATCATTATGTTACTAAACATTATCTTTATCCTAAGTTAGAAAAATATTTAATAGATAATAATATCGCAACACGTACGGGTATGGGTACTGAGTATGGTATCAAAAAAATTAAAAAATATATAGAACTTAATAAAAAGTATGATAAATTTTATATATTAAAATTAGATATATCTAAGTACTTTTATAGTATTGACCACTTTGTACTAAAAAGTTTACTTATAGATAAATTAGATTCTAAAGAATATTCTATTATAGAAAAAATATTAGATAGTACTAACGAACCATATATAAATGAAACTATTAATAAGATTAAAAATAAATATAATAATGAAGAAATAAATTCTTTACCATACTATGAGTATGGTAAAGGGTTACCAATAGGTAACATGACTAGTCAATTTCTTTCCATATTTTATTTATATAAGTTAGATCATTTTATAGTTAATAATTTACATTTAAAATATTATATAAGATATATGGATGATTTTATAATAATTCATCATGATAAAAAAGTATTACAAGATGCTTTAAAAACTATAGAATATAAATTAAATAATGAGTATAATTTAAAACTTAATTATAAAAAAACCAAGATATTAACAAGTAATAAAGGATTTGCTTTTCTTGGATATAACTTTAAAGTTATATCCAAGAAAACAATAATTAAAATTAATAGTAATGCTTTAAAGAAAGCAAAACAAAATGTTAGAAATAAATTATATTTATATAAAAACAAAAAGATAGATTTTAATAGTTTACTTTGTTCTTATATGACTTATTATAAGTCATATAAGTATGGCAATACCTTAAAGATAAGAAGATATCTAGAAAAGGAATTCTTTTATAAAGAATAGATATTTATTTTTAAAAAGATTATATCCTAACTATCTTATATTATTTAGAAAATCTGATAATAAAATAACTAGTATAGATATTGATAGAAAATTATTATATTATTTAAAATATAAAAATATTAAGAAGTTAAAGATTAACCATATTATAGTTAGTAGTACTAATGAATTAGAAGTATATACTTACTATAAAAAGAATAACTATTATTTATATTATTATCGATATTACTTATCTGAAATTATTAAATTATTGTATACAAAGTAAAAAAATAATAAAAAATAAATATCACTCGAAAAAGATTTACAAAGTACGACAAATTTTGTATAATAGATTTGAAAGTACTAAAGTAAGAGTAAGCCCTTATATTTTATATCAATTTCTGGTATAAAGTTCCTTCTCTCAGGAGTATGCGTTTGTTCGAACGCGAGTTCGCAAAAAACTCCTGGGGGGGGGGGCAAAGAAGAAATCTGAAAGATATAATGAAGAAGGGAAGTTAAGTCTTACCCTTCTTTTTTGTATTTTTAGAAAGAAAGGAAATGTTTATGGAAGAAAAGAAAAAGCAACTTATAGTTGTAGCATTCACTTTTGCATTATTATTACTGATTGGTGGAACATATGCATACTTTAGTATTAATGCAACAAGTGATAAGACGGGGGCTAAGGTATCAGGTAAAGCAAACAACTTAGGAAATCCATCAATGCAAATTAAAACATCTAAGTTATATCTAAATTTAGATGCAAATTTAATGAGTCAAGCAAATGCTGGTAAGACTTATTATGCTAATGAAAATGAAAATGGACTAGCACTAACTACTAATCCAAATTACACATTAGCAACAGCACAACTACCAGAAGGAGATGAAGCACTAGATTGTACTTATAATTATAAGGTAACAGCAACAGTAACAACTCCAATCACTGATAATTCAGATAATGATGTAAAAGTAGTAGTTGGAGATAAGACTATGACTCTTAAGGAACTTACTACTGCTGGAACTACTGGCATTATAGTAAGTGGAGAAATTAAAAACTTAACAAAAGGAAATAGTGTATCAATACCACTAACAAGTAGTATAACAAATACAGCAAATAAACAAGATAAACTAGTAGGTAATTCATACACAATAAAAATAGAACCATATACAAGTGGAGATAAAAAAGCATTTTCTTGCAAACTACATGCTGATTCAACACCACTAGCAGATAAATTAATTGCAAGTGGAAACTTATGGCAAAGTGGACTAGAAGGAGATGGCTATAGATACACAGGAAGTGGCGCAGTAGGAACTAGCACTAATCCAAATAACTTTATATGTTTTGGTACAAATAACAAATCAGATTGTACAACAAATCAAGATAAATACATGTATCGAGTACTTGGGGTATTCTCAGATGCAAATGGAAAAAATCATGTTAAACTAATCAAATATAAACAATTAATATCAGCAAAATGGAATGATACAAATGCAGATGTAAATTGGGAAGGTAGTACATTATATACAAGTTTAAATGGTTCTGGATTCCTAACAAACGCAACATATGATTACCTACAAAACACAGAATGGAGTAATCGTATAGAAAACTGGACATGGAGTGCAGTAAATACAAAATCATATGAAGACCAAACAAATAATCCACATTATTATTATTCAACAACAAAGGGAATATATCTAAATGAGATGCATAAAACATCATCAGAGACATTATGTAAGAACTACAATGAAACAGCAATAAATTGTAATGGAGGAGTATGGACAAATCCTACTGGTAAAATAGGCTTAATGTATGCAAGTGATTATGCATTATCATTAGGGTCAAGTGCTTTAGCACTAACAGTATCAACAAATTATTCAACATTAAAAACAGGCTGGATGCACCAAAGCAATAATGATACAACTAAGTCTAGTACTGAATGGACGCTTTCTCGTTTTGGGGCTAATGGTAGTAACTTCATTGCGTGGTATGTGTATAGCGGCGGTTACGTGTACGACAACTATGTGACTGACTCCTTTGGCGTGCGCCCAGTCTTCTATCTTACATCGAATCAAGCATTTTTAAGCGGTGAAGGCTCTTTGGACGATCCGTTCATGATCCAATAGGGCGTTCGATAACAGAGCCGCCTACCCGTTGTAGCACGGGTGCGGCTAGCGAAAAATTTTGGTAGTAAAAATATTATAGAATTTAATACTGGCAATATGTGCTAAAACAAAACTCGCCGGCTGTAAAGTCGGCGTCTGCCGAAAATGGTATCAACACACTTTTATTATAGAAATATAAATAACAAATCAGACCTATCTTTCAAACTCTCGTGGGAGTGGAATTGTATAAAGTGTGTTTAGATATAGGGAAGACTGGACTAAACTTTCTCGTAATGGGGCTAATGGTAGTAACTTCAATGCGTGGAATGTGAATAGCGACGGTAACGTGAACAACAACAATGTGACTAACTCCAATGGCGTGCGCCCAGCTCTCTATAGAGCTTCGGATAATTATATGGTTAAGGCTGTATAATGAGTAAGATAGAGAACAAAGTCTTTCCTTGAGATATGCAGTAGTATATTTCCAAATAAAGAATACGGATGGATTACTTTTACGAAAGTGCCTGTAAACTGTATTAAATGTGAAAAGCAACAATGGTTGCTTTTTTTGAATTGCCATTTTTATCAGTTTTTATATTAACATTTATAATTCTTTTGAAAAATAGTAAATTATTTATAATTATTCCTTTGAAAAATAGTAAAAATATTCAAAAAATATATATGATATACGATATAAATGTTAAAAACTAGCAATGTATTAAGAGTATTATTGGGAATACTAGTAATATGAAGTTTAAGAGAATAATGAAAAAGATTACATTTATATTGCTATTATTTTATATAGGATCTATTATTGGTTATATATATGAAATAATATATTGTTTAGTGAAAAGAGATCATTTTGTTAATAGGGGTGCTTTATATGGTCCTTGGTTACCAATTTATGGTATTGGAATGTGTTTTTTAACTTTATTTAAACCAATAAAGAAGAAATATATATTAGTATTCTTATTAACTATGATATCTATGGGTGGATTAGAATACTTAATAGGGTTATTATTTTTGAAAGTATTTAATAAGAGATATTGGGATTATAGAGATAACTTTTTAAATTTAGATGGGTTAATATGTTTTGAAAGTGTTTTAGCATTTACAATAGGGGGAATGTTATTTATATATGTATTATATCCACTATATGAAAAACTTTATAAAAAGATGAATCAAATAGTAGTAAATATAATAGATTATTCTTTAAGTGTACTTATGATTACTGATATAGTTGTAACTGCTGTTATAAAATATTAAGAATTATTACATAATATAATTATGAAATATAAAGTTAATAAAAAAAGAATAATTATACTTGGAATATTAATGATATTAGAAGTATCATTTATTTCACTTGCTATTAGATCTTATGGAAATAAAGATAGAGATGTTCCTGTAATATATGTTGATAATAATGAGATAAAACAAGAACATGGCTGGGCTGGGAGTGAGTATGTTTTAAAAAGTGATAGTGGTTGTGTTAATAAAAGTGGTAAGAGAATAAATACACATCTTAGATATAATGGTGATGTTGATAAAATAGTAATGGAATTTGATAAAAGTACATCTTGTTTTGTTTATTTTAGTAAAGAATAGTAATTTATAAGTAAATGTGATAAAATAACATGTAAGGTGATATTTATGAAGAATTTTTATGAATTACTAGAAAATAAAGTTAGTAATGCTTTAAATGAATGCGGATATGTTATGGATAATGTTGTTGTTAATGAATCAGGTCGTAGAGATTTAGCAGAGTATCAGTTTAATGGGGCGATGAGTCTTGCTAAAAAGTATGGTAAGAGTCCTATAGTAATAGCTGAAGATATTATTAATATACTTAAAGAAGATGATTTTTTTGAAAGTGTTGATGTAGCTGGACCGGGATTTATTAATATGTTTATTAGTAATAAGGCATTAACAGATTTTACTAATGTTGAAATAAAAGAATATCCTAAAAATAATAAATTAATATTTTTAGATTATGGTGGTGCGAATGTTGCGAAAAGTTTACATGTAGGGCATTTGCGTGCCGCAAATATTGGAGAAGCTTTAAAAAGGTTAGCAAACTATATGGGATATAAAACTATTGGAGATACTCATTTAGGTGACTGGGGTAGACCACTTGGATTAGTTATATTAGAAATATCTAAAAGATATCCTGATTTACCTTATTTTGATCCTAGTTATGAAGGAGAATATCCTGGTATAAATATAACTAATCAAGATTTAGAAGAGATATATCCTTATGCTTCTAATAAAAGTAAAGAAGATGAAGAATATTTACATGAAGCTCAAGTAATGACACATAGATTACAATCACGTGAACGTGGTATATATGATTTATGGAAAGAAATTATGAAGATTTCTAAAACTGATATTAAGAAAATATATGATTTATTAAATGCTCATTTTGATCTATATAATGGGGAAAGTGATGAAGAAGTATATGTTCCTGAATTAGTTGATTATTTAGTTAAGAATAATATACTTAAAGAATCTAATGGAGCGCAAGTTATAGATGTTAAAGAAGATGATGATAAAGTAGAAATACCACCTATGTTAATTATAAAAAGTGATGGGGGTATACTTTATTCTACTGCTGAACTTGCTACTATCTATGAACGTGTACTTAATTATGATCCAGATCATATTTGGTATGTTGTTGATAAGAGACAAGAGTTGCACTTTGTTCAAGCTTTTAGAGCAGCTAGAAAGTCTAAAATAGTAAATGATAAAACTGACTTATATTTTGCAGGTTTTGGTACTATGAATGGTAGTGATGGTAAACCATTTAAAACACGTGATGGTGGAGTAATGAAACTAATGGATTTATTTGAAATGGTTAAGGAAGAAAGCTTAAGAAGATTAAATCCTAATATTCTAGATAATAGGGATGAGATAGCTACTAAGATTGCTATATCTGCTATTAAGTTTGCTGATTTACTTCCAAATAGAGAATCAGATTATGTATTTGATTTAGAAAAGTTCTGTGATTTAGATGGAAAAACTGGACCATTTATATTGTATTCTACTAATAGAATGAAATCATTATTAAATAAAGCAGATGAACTTGGTATTAAATATGATAAATTATATAATGTATATAATCAATTTGATAGAGATTTAATATTACAACTTAATAATTTAGATTTAGTATTAAATAAAGCTTTTAATTCTAAATCACTTAATGATATAACTGAATATTTATATAAGTTAACAACTACTTTTAATAGATTCTATACAGAAAATATTATTTTAAAAGAAAGTGATGAAGAAAAGAAAAAGTCTTGGTTATATTTAACAAGTATTGTATATAAAGTTAACTTAGATTTACTTAATATATTAGCTATTGAAGTACCAGAAAGGATGTAATAATCCTTTTTATTTTTTGATAAAAATTAACATATTAAAAAAATATGTTAAAAAAACGTTAAAATTTTAACATATTTCTTGCATATGTTAAAAAATATTATATGGAAATGAAGTCTTATAAAGAATCAATTATGCTTCGATATATTTGAATAGTTTAGTTCATACTAGACTTCTAGAATTTGAAAAGGTTGGTAGAGAAAGTATTTATAAAAATACTAGATTAATTCATTTTTTAGGCCAAAAAAAGAACTAGATGATTTGGAATCATCTAGTTTTAATATTTTATAATTTTGTTATTTGATAACATTTGTTATTGCAGGTATAATTTGTTTTTTTCTAGATACAACACCATCTAAGAAATATCCTTGTTCTATTTCATCTAAGAATGCTAGTTTTAATATATCTTCACATTCATCATTATATAGAATATAAGAACCATTTTTTAATATGTCTGTTATAGCTAAAACAAATATATCATAATTATTTTCTTTAGCTTGTTTATTTAAGAATTTATTATATTCATTTTGATTCTTTAAAATATTTTTACCGTTTAATGTTGTAATACAACTAACTGCAATGTTTTTTTCTCCATGAATAAATGTTTTAAAGTCTGTATAAACTATTTCTTTAATAGATTTATTTTTAGTTGGATCATTTGCTTTAAACATTTCCATTGCAACTTTTTCTGTATCAATATCAGCTATTTTTTCTAGATTATTTAAAACATCTATATCTATTTCTGTCGTAGTTGGACTCTTTAATAATAATGTATCTGATATAATACCACAAGCTAGTAAAGAAGCAATATCCTCAGGGATAGTTATTTTATTTTCTTTAAATAAATGATAAATTATAGTACAAGTACTTCCAACTGGCATATTACGGAAATTAATTGGTTTAGATGTTCCTAAATTTCCTAGTCTATGATGATCAACAACACCAACTATTTCAGCTTCTTCAAGTCCTTCAACACTTTGAGTAGATTCATTATGGTCTACAAGTATTACTTGTTTAGGTTTCTTATCATTTAAATCTGATAATTTAAGTAATCCTAAACATTTATTAGAAGAATCTATTACTGGATAATAACTATGCTTTGTATTTAAAATAATATCATCTAGATCACTTAAGTAGATATCTTCATCTGCACATACGAATTGTTCAACAAAGTTGAAATTTTCAATGTAGTTACTAAACATAATCTTATATATAACTTCTAGAGAAGTCTTGCTAGTTTGAATAACATTAATTTTATTTTTTTTTGCTATTTCTAAATGCTCAGTCTTTATTTCATTATCTCCAGTTATAACTATTGTTCCAACTCTTTTATTAACAGCATATTCAATAATTGAGTGGCGATCACCAACAACTAAAATAGTTTTATTATTGAAAAGCATATGCATTGCAAATGTAGAACTACGATAGTCAACTGTTGTAACATTACCTTCTATTTCATCATTAAATCTTAGTAATTCTTTACCATTTAAAGTATTTAATAAGTGTTCATAACTAGTTTTTAAACTAATTACATCTCCTAAAATTTCATTTTTAGCAATATCTTTCATTGCAAATGAACCACAGAATTTCCCGTTTTTATCAACTACTGGAACTGTACTCATTCCGTTTTCTTGCATAAATTTAAAAGCATTATAGATAGATTCTTTTTCACTTATACAAAAACCTTTGTGGTAGTTAACGTCTCTAAGTTGTAATTTAACGTCATGTAGTTCTTCAGGAACTTTAAACTTAAATTTATTTAATACATATTTAGTTTCATCATTAATACTTGATAGAATCCTAGGTTCTGTATTAAGTCCTTGTTTATTTTTTAAATATGATAAGCTAATAGCGGCACAAACACTATCAGTATCTGGATTCTTATGTCCAAAAATATAAATTTTATCTTCCATTTTTTTCACCACTTATAGATTATACCATTAAATTAAAAATAAATAAATATAAATAGGGCTAGAAGCAAGCAATAGATACTGAATCCTGCTAATTTTCCATTCTTAACTACCTCTGATAACCACTTATATGATATAAAAGTAATAAAGAATGCAAATATCATACCGACTAGATATGGAAGAATTAAACTACTTTCCATACTTGCTAGGTCTCCTATACCTAAAATCATAGTACCAATACTAACAGGGAAGTATAATAAGAAAGTATATTTTAAAGCAGAAGTTCTATTTAAATTACATAATAGACAAGCTACTAGTACTGTACCACTTCTACTTATACCAGGTAAGATTGTAAAAGCTTGAAATAAACCTATAATAATTGCATCTTTATAAGTAATATCAAATGTATCTTTTTCACCTTTAATGTTTCTTACAATGTATAACATTAAACTAGTAAATAAGAAAGCAAATGCCAGGATTGTCATATTATTCATTTTAGTTTCAATTACATCTTTAAATAAGAATCCTGTAATACCAACTGGTATAGTACTTATAATAATTTTTATACAATATTCAAATATCTTTTTTACTTCAACTCTTCTTTTTTTAATGAATACATAAGTAAAGAATCCACGTAATAGTTTAATAATATCATTTCTAAAAATAATTAGTATAGCTAAGAAAGAACCGAAATTAGATATAATTTCAAATGTAATGTTATCATTAAACATGTTGGTATTAAATAAATTCTTGAATAAATTTATATGTCCACTACTACTTATAGGTAATGGTTCTGTAATACCTTGTATAATTCCTAATATTATTGCTTTTATAAATTCCATTTTTATCACCATTATAATTATATAATAAAATTTATTAATTATAAATATTATTTAAGTATGAATAGATTTATTTTATTTAGTTTTGGATTATTATTTATGATAATTGGATTATTTTCAATACTACTTTATTCAAATTTAATAATAGTAGGGTATAGTTTTATAGATTTTGTTAAATTTATTATTAGTGATATATATTCACTATTATTGTTAGTAGGGTTATTTTTAATATTATTAAGTATGAAAGGAAAAAAGAAATGAATTATTATTATGATTTTATAATTAATTTAGATTCATCTTATCATTATTTTTATGAAATGGATAACGATAAGACGATAAGTGTAGTTAAGAAGATGCCTATTATTAGAATTAAAAGCGAAATATATAAAAATATATTAATGAACTCATTTAAAGTAGATGATTCATTTCTATCTTTAATTGCTAATAAATCTAAATTTGAAAATGAAATTGATACAAAATATATATGTATAATGAGTGATACAAAAAATGCTTTTGTAGTAGAATTTAATATGTTAGGAGAATCTATTAATAAAAGTAGTCTTATCTTAGAAGATGAACTTAATATATGTGAATTATCTTTTACTAATGAATTTATTAATTTAGTTTATGATTTAACAGGAAATGAAATATTAAATGAAGATACTTATCAAAATATGAAGATTAAAAAGTTTATTAAATTAGAAATAGATACTTGTTTAAATAATAAAGAATATAATAAGTTAAAATTTTTATATTTAGAATGGTTTGGTAAGATATGTGATAATATTGAAGATATTGTTAAAGATATGAATAATAAATTAGATAAAATTATTACAGATAAAGAATATGAAATCTATAAATTAATAAAAATATCTTATAATAATGTATAAATTTTAATTACTAGTTAACAATAATAACAAGGTGATTAGATGAAAAAGTTGTTATTGATTATATCTTGTATTTTGTTAATAGGATGTGGTTATCAAAAAAGTGCTACTAATGAAGTTAGAAATTATTTAAATTCTTATAAGGATTTAGATGGATCTGTACTTGTTCAAATAGAAGATGAAGCTAATAAAAATGAATATACTGATAAACAAAAAAATATGTATAAAGACATACTGAAAAAACAATATCAAGATTTAAGTTATAAGATTGAAAAAGAAGAAAAAGATGAAGACATAACTTATGTTACCGTTAAAGTCAAGGTGTATGATTTATATACTGCTCAAAATGACGCTAGTAAATATTTAAGTGATCATATGGACGATTTTTATGATAAATTTGGTAAATATGATAGTAGTAAGTACTTAGATTATAAGCTTGATTTAATGAAAAATGTTACTAATAAAGTTGAATATACAGTAGTATTCAGTGTAGAAGAAAAAGATGGAGAATTCGTTGTTTTGCAACCTAGCGAAGTTGATCTAGAAAAGATACATGGTGTTTATAATTCCGACATATAAAAAAATAAATGAGTAAAACTAGACTCATTTATTTTTTGTTAAATTCTTTGGCTAATGCTCCTGTTCTTAAGAGCATTTTATATGTTAAGTCATCTATTACTAAATCATACTCACCAATGAATTCATATATTTTAGGATTAAATCCAAGTTTAAATCTATTTAATCCTGAATATGGATTTTCTTTAGTAAAGTCTCCAGTAAGACCATTTAAATCAATAAAATCATAATTGGTATAGTATTCTTTTATTATGTTATAGTGTAAGAAGTAGTTAGGAGCAAAACGTTTATAATTTTGATCAAAACCACTCATTACTATAGATGCTTTATTTTTATGAGTTACAACAAGTGCTCCTGCTATATATACTTCTTTATTTTCTTGAACCCCTTTTGTAGATTCTAGAATATCATTTTTATATGAAAGAAGAGCTTTATCACTTTGCATTTTCTTATTAATAAGTTTAGTGCTGTTAGATTTGATCATTAATTCATTGTAATGATTATTTCTTTCAAATTCTTCTTCATAAGCTTGTCTACTGTTAATTAAGAATCTATTGTAATCTATTTTAACTAAATATAATTTAATTGAATTATTGCGGTCAAAAACTGTATAGTAATCTTTATAGTAGTTAATACTTCTTTCTTTTTTATTTTTTATAAAGTTATAGAAGATATCTAAATTATCTTTACTTACACACTCAAATACTAGACCTTTTCTAATTCCCTTTTTAATTTTATTTTTAGTATTTTTATTTAAACTATTTAAGCTAAAGTCTTTACTTTTTACATAAGCGTTAAATCTTGGTAACATAGCTTCAAAATACAAATTATCTTTTAACTTATTGTAACCAGCATTATCTAGGTTATTTATTAGGTTACGATTTATGTTGTAAGTAGTTTCAAATGTTTTATTATTTACTTCTCCAATAGCTATTTCTGGATTAATTTTTATGAATGCAACACCTTTTTGTTTATAATATTTTTTTAAGTCTTCAGTGAAGTTAGTAAGTAAGTTCATATTACTATAATCGATTAAAAAGCCTCTGGGAGCATATCCATACAAGCATCTAGTACCTATTTTTTTGATAATGATCATAGATGCAGCATAAATATTTCCTGATTCATCTACATAACCTATTAAATCATAATCATGGGTGTTTTCAGCCATTAAGGCACCATAATTAACTGTTTGATAAAAACTGGATAAGGCGTGATTCAATTCATAATTAGTATATTCCATTACGCTTAATTCTTTAATGTGCATAAAAACCCTCATTTCTTACTTATTATTATATCACTCATGTAAAGTTATGAAAACCAAAATTTGTCTATTTATGGACAAATACGTGGCATTTTGGTACAATATTAACAGGTGATAATGATGAGAAGTTCGTTTTTAGGAGAAGTAAAAGGTATTTATAACAGATTAACTATGATGGAGATGCTAATATCTTTAATATGGATGGTACTTGGTATACTTTTAGTAAGTAATGAAACATTAAGTAACCAAGCATTTTCTATATTACTAGGAATAATTTGTATTACATCAGGACTTATAAGTTTATATATGTTCTTTAAAAGGGGATCGATAGTGTTATATAATTTTAATATATTCTATGGGTTCTTAATGATTTTGATAGGTATTTTGTCAATAACAGTTGGTAAATCTTTACAAATATTCTTAGGTATTTATATTATATTTTTAGCACTTCAAAAATTAACTTATGCTTTATTTTTACGTAAGTTTGGAGAAACTAGTTGGTTATTAACTTTGATTGTAGGTATTTTATATCTTGTTATGGGTATTGTATCTATGTTTAGTGAAAAGATAATAGCTGTCTCTGGTATTGTGTTAATTGGATATGGACTTATTAATTTGGTTAATGTGCTTCTTTTAAGAAGGAGAGCTAAATATTATATAGCATAAAAAATCTTGTGAGAAATCACAAGATTTTTAGTTGTATAGATATACTCCGAAAGACAAATAAAATGCGAATAAAAGCCATAATAGATAAGGTATGTTAAGTATTCCGCTTGTTTTGTTTATTTTATACATTTCATAAATTAAATTTACAAGAGTTACAATAATAAATATAATGTCTAATGTTGCTAAAAAGTATAAGTTAAATTTAAAGAATAGGATAGGCCAAATGATGTTTAACCCAAGTTGTAAATAATATAAAACTGACACTTTATTGGTATTTTTCTCATAAGATATAATGTAATAACTAATACCCATAAGTAAGTAAAGTATAGACCAAACAATAGGAAAGATGATTTTTGGTGGCGATAAAGGAGGCTTATTCAAAAGAGAGTAATTATCTGTATCAAATAAAAGATTAACTATACATCCAAGGATAAGGGGTAAAAAAACATAAAATATAAATTTAAATACTTTTTTTGATTTTATAATAATTCTCCTCTCATTAATAGTATATGCTAAATATATTGTTTATATAATAAAAATTGCCTAATAGGCGAAAGTATGTTATAATTTGTTTGTATGGGGTAGCACTGGTTTCGACATGTACTACTAGATATGATTGCAAGTGGTAGACATACCTAAAATGTATTTTAAAAATAAATAACAAAACTGAATTAAGTTTTGCTCCTGCATACGCATAGTTGCGTTGGAGCCATGTAAGTTTCTTCACTTATAGAGAAATCTTATATGATTAATAAATGTAAGTTATATAATAATTATTGTCTACGTAATTATTAAGAATTCTTAGTAGAATTAGTTGCAATAATAGATGTGTCAAAGTCGGTTATGCGACGAAAATAAATTTTGACTAAACTTGTAGATATTATATAATAGGGTATATTGGACAGGAGTTCGATTCTCCTCTACTCCACCATAGTTAAATCCGCTCAAACTTATTTATAAGTTTCGAGAATAAATAGACAATCAATTCTAAATTGGGATTGATTTTTTTCTTGTTTAGAAAAAAGTCTTTCAAAGAAAGGATTGATTAAAATGGTAAATGTTATTAAGCAGGAAGTTAGAATGGAAAAATCATCAAGAAAGAGATTAGAATTTATTTGTGAGTTTTGTAGAGTTAAACCAGTTATTGTTAATGGTAATTTAAGAACAATAGATAAAACTAATCTTACATATCTAGAGCCATATAGAATTATAATTAATGATATGACCTTTCTAGCTTTTAATTATTCTAATGATATATTTATCGAAAACTTAAATAACAAGATTAAATTATCATAATTAGAAAATTATTTAAAACATAACTAATATTTATCATTTATTCAAAAGTATTGTATTTTATCAATAAATATTGTATATTATTTATCGAGATGTGCCTAGGAAACTTTAGAAGCCTTAGGTCTTTTTCATTTTTATAAAAATATTTATTAAATTAGTAAAAATCTTAGTAACAATGATTATAAAATTAAATTGTTTATTTATTTGTTATGGTTTCGGTCTATTTTAACTATCGCACTATTAGAAAATCTGCCCGACCTTTTATAGTTTATAATTTAATTGGATTTGCTCTATGAATTAAAATTCATAATTATTTAATTTGATAATAACTTTTATTTATATCCAATTGGATATTTTTAATTTTAATCATTTCATCAATTGTTACAAAGGCATATCCTTCCTTTTCTAATCTTTCCATAGCGAGCAAAGCTCCATCAACTGATGTTTCATATAAATCGTGCAGCAATACTATTGCTCCATCATGAGCATTACTAACAATATAGTCTGCTATTCTATTTTTATCTTTATATTTCCAATCTTCTGTATCTAAATCCCATAAAATTGTGTACATGTTTGATAATTTTTTTATATTAGAATTTATATTTCCGTAAGGGGGTCTTAAATATATAGTTTCACTACCAGTTATATTTTTAATAGTTTCATTAGTTTTCTTTATTTCATCCATAATAGAATAATTATCTAAATTTAAAAGATTAGAATGACTATAAGTATGACTTCCTATTGTATTCCCCATTTTATAAGCCTTAGTTAATGTATCTT